>NZ_BCBJ01000144.1:0-13459 GCF_001320605.1 Pseudomonas sp. NBRC 111133
CACTAAGCAACCATCAGAAAATTTTGACTGTACGCCAAAAAATTCGCATCTACCAGCATCTAAACAGGCGTTGTTGATTATCATAAAACACTGACACTGTATTATATAATCGTGCTTTTGTGTTATTTTTTTAATATTTACTGATTACGTACTTGCTTAACCACTCAGTTGCGCTAGAATTAATAGACGCGAAATTTAAATCTCTAATTTTCCAACACTTAGTAAAACCTCGTTTGCCATCCCACTACCATTGTAGGAGCAAATCAGGAGACATAAAAAATTAGCGGTAGCGTGCCTGGCCCTCTAGATAAGTATTGGAGACTGTAATGAAGTTTGAAAAGTCACAGACAGCAATCGACCACCTGACTCCCGAGCAACACCGAATTACCCAGGAGGCGGGCACCGAAAGGCCCTTCACGGGCGAGTACAACGACAACAAGGAGCCTGGCATCTACGTCGACATAGTGTCGGGAGAGCCACTGTTCGCTTCGACGGACAAGTTCGATTCGGGTACTGGCTGGCCCAGCTTCACCAAGCCGATCGTTTCGGCAAACGTGAACGAGGTGCGGGACAGCGCACACGGCATGGTCCGGACGGAGGTCAGGTCAGTACACGCAGACAGTCATCTCGGCCATGTGTTCCCCGATGGTCCTTCCGACCGCGGCGGTCTGCGGTACTGCATCAACTCAGCGTCCCTTCGCTTCATCCCGCGCGACGAGATGGAGTCCGAGGGATACGGTGAATATCTCGATCAAGTAGAGGAGGCTTAACATGCATCAGCGCGCTGTTCTCGCAGGAGGATGTTTCTGGGGCATGCAGGATCTGATCCGCAAGCGGCCCGGCATCATCTCGACCCGTGTGGGTTACACGGGCGGCGATATTCCGAACGCCACGTATCGTAATCACGGCACGCATGCCGAGGGGATCGAGATTGTCTTCGACCCGACAGTGACGAGCTACCGGAACATCCTGGAATTCTTCTTCCAGATCCACGATCCGACGACGCTGAACCGCCAGGGCAATGATCGTGGGCTCTCCTACCGGTCGGGCATCTATTATGTCGACGAGGAGCAGAAGCGCGTCGCCGAGGATACGATCGCCGATGTGGATGCCTCGGGGCTGTGGGATGGCAAAGTGGTGACCGAGGTCCAGCCGGTCGGCGAGTTCTGGGAGGCCGAGCCCGATCACCAGGATTATCTGGAGAAGCGCCCGGGCGGCTACACCTGCCACTTCGTCCGTCCCGGCTGGGTGCTTCCGAAGCGCCAAAAGGTTGACGACGTACAGCCAGCGGCCGGGACCGCGGCGGAATAGGCTTCACTGCCGTTGCCACTGCGCCGGTCCGGTCCGCAATCTTCGTGACCGCGTCGTTCAGCGACGCGGTCATCGAACCCTACTTCAGAGTGACGGCTCGTTCCAGTCAGTCGCCATCGCAACACCAGGATCGCAGATTTATGCCAGACCTCTCGTCCTTTCCGATCACGCAGCGCTGGCCGGCATCTCATCCCGATCGCCTGCAACTCTACGCAGCCCCTACGCCCAATGGCGTCAAGGTCTCGATCATGCTTGAGGAGACTGGCCTGGCGTACGAGCCCCACCTGATCGACATCTCGAACAACGAGTCGAAGGATCCGGCGTTCGTGTCGCTGAACCCGAACGGACGCATACCGGCGATCATCGATCCGGCTGGCCCTGACGGTAGACCCATCGCCTTATGGGAATCCGGTGCGATCCTCCTCTATCTGGCCGACAAGACGGGTCAGTTCATCTCCACCGAACCAGGCCAGCGTTACGAGACCCTAGCGTGGGTGTTCTTTCAGATGTCGGCCATCGGGCCGATGTTCGGTCAGCTCGGCTTCTTCCTGCGATTTGGCGGCAAGGACTATGAGGACAAGCGGCCGCAACAGCGCTTTATCGACGAATCCACGCGTCTGCTGGGGATTCTGGATCGCCGGCTGGAAGGCCGCGACTGGATCGTCGACGACTATTCGATCGCGGACATCGCGACGCTCGGCTGGGTGAATGCGCTGGTGGAATTCTACGCTGCGGGTGACATCCTTGGCCTCAGCAGCTTTTCGAACGTCCGCGCATGGCTTGGACGCGGGCTGGCTCGACCGGCCGTCCAGCGTGGCCTCCACATTCCCGCGAGGCCAGCATGAGCATCATCGCCGCCTATTATTACAACGAAGGCAAGCGAGTTCGCGAAATCGCGCTCGATGAGCACGTCAAGTTGGGCGAGAGTCGCTCGGGCTTCTGCTGGATCGCGCTTAGCGAACCCACCCCCGAGGAACTACTCGCGATCCAAAGGACATATAATCTTCATCCGTTGGCGATCGACAACGCGATGCACCCGCTGTGCCCGCCCAAGCTCGAGGTCTACAACGATGAGTTGTACGTCGTCGCGCAGACCGCCGAGCTGGTCGGCGACCGGATCAGCTACGGCAAGATGGCGATCTTCACCGGTCACAATCACCTTATCACCGTGCGGCACGGCAATGCCGGAGCGCTGGGCAAACTTCGGGAGCAACTCGAGGCATCGCCGACGCAGTTCGGCAAGGGTGTCGACTATGTGCTGCACGCGATCTTGCATCGCGTGGTCGACCAGTATCTGCCCATCTTCGAAATGATCGAGGACGACGTCCTGGCGATGGAGCGACGGTCGCTGCACGATTTCCTCGGGCCAGAAGAGGTGGCGCGAATCTTCGAACTAAGGTCCGAACTCACGCGGTTCCAGCGCACGCTCAGGGCTATGGCCGAGCTGGTGCGAAAGCTCGTTCGCGGCCACTTTCCCTGCATCAGCGCCGAAATGACACCATATTTCCACGACGTCGCGGACCATGTCCACCGCGTGCAGTCCATGGTCGACGGCCTCCTGCTTGTCCTGTCCACGGTCTTTGAGGCCAGCAGCCTTCTGGAAGCGCAAAGGATCGGTGTGGTCACCCGCCAGCTCGCGGCCTGGGCGGCAATACTGGCAGTCCCGACGGCGATCGCTGGAATATACGGCATGAACTTTAAGCACATGCCGGAGCTGGACACGGCCTACGGATACTTTGTCGTGCTCGGAGTGATAGCGATATCGTGCGTTTTCCTATTTGTGCGCTTCAAGAAGGCTAAGTGGCTGTGAATACTGCCCATCGTTTTCTTCGCCGTCATCTGACGGTTACAGCGGGCCTTATACGGAAGCTTGTCCAATCCAACTCAAGATGAAGGTGCGTCCATGACATAGCAGCTGACCGACGCTCTACAAGCAGTTCAGTCCTTCATCGCCAAGGGCTAAGACCGCGAATAGCGCGTCAAGGACAGCAATCTCGTCGATCTCGAGCCAGGATCAACCATCGGTCCGTGCGGCATCTGCGTCGACGCGGCGTTTCGCCTCGGAAGCGGTGATGATGGCGATAACGCCTCCACCCTCTACGCGATCACCGATCCGGCGACCGAGCATAAGGGCCTGTTGATCGACGTGTTCGATGAAATCTGCTACCGCGACCCAGTTCAAGAGTCGGGACCTCAATGTAGAAGAAGTTGACTAACGAGCATTCGCGTCATCCGATCAAGCAAGCTGGAGACATTTATGAAAGCCATTGGTTACAAGGTTCCGGGACCCATCGCCGCGGATGCCGCGCTGGTCGACATCAATCTGCCTCGGCCTGTCGCTGCAGGATACGATATCCTGGTTGAGGTGAAGGCCGTCTCGGTCAACCCGGTCGACTACAAGGTCCGCAACAGCACGCCGCCGGCAGATGGCGATTGGAAGGTGCTGGGATGGGATGCCGCCGGGATTGTGCGCGAGGTCGGCCCCGACGTCACGCAGTTCGAGTTAGGCGACGAGGTCTATTATGCCGGATCGATCACACGGCCCGGTACCAATGCGGAGTTCCATCTCGTCGACGCCCGGATTGTCGGTCACAAACCTGCGTCGCTCTCCTGGGCGGAAGCGGCGGCGCTGCCGCTGACGACGTTGACGGCCTGGGAGGCGATGTTCGACCGCCTGGACGTGGCGAAGCCCGTACCCGGTGCGGCGGAGGCGATCCTCATCATCGGTGGCGCGGGCGGGGTTGGGTCGATCGCCGTCCAGATCGCGCGACAGCGCACGGACCTCACCGTCATCGCCACAGCCTCTCGACCGGAAACCCAAGAGTGGGTAAGAGGGCTTGGAGCTCACCACGTCATCGACCATTCTCGTCCGCTCGCGCCACAGATCGCCGAACTCGGCATCGGTGCTCCCGCTTTCGTCTTTTCGACCACACATACCGAGCAACATGTCGCCGACATCGCCGAACTGATCGCCCCACAAGGACGGTTCGGACTGATCGACGATCCCAAGGCATTCGATATCATGGTTTTCAAGCGCAAGGCGGTGTCGATCCACCACGAGCTGATGTTCACGCGGTCGATCTACGGCACGCCCGACATGAATGAGCAGGGCGAGATTCTGGATGCGATGGCAGCGCTGGTTGACGACGGCAAAATCCGCACGACGCTGACCCGGCGACTGTCGCCGATCAATGCCGCCAATCTGAAGACGGTGCATGCACTGATCGAAAGTGGCGCGGCTAAAGGCAAGATCGTCCTCGAAGGCTTCTAACGACCGCGATCGCCAAACATCTTGTCCAACCTCAAAAAGCCGAACGGGTTATGCCCCAGCGATGAGAATCCCATGACCAAATCTATTGCCACCGCCTCGATCAACCGCGAAACCGCAGTCGCCCTCATCGACGCGGCGCTCGCTGCGGCCCGTGCCATCGGCATCCCGGCTGCCGTCGCCGTCGTCGACGCCACCGGTAACCTGCGCGCGTTCGAGCGCACCGACGATGCGCCGTTCCTTACCGTCGATGTTGCCATCGACAAGGCCTGGAGTTCCGCCTCGTTTGGGTTCCCGACCCATGTCTGGAACGACTATGTGACCAACGATCCAAAAGTGGCGCCGCTAGCCTATCGCCCTCGGATGGTCGCTGTCGGCGGCGGTTATCCGATTCTGGAGGATGGGAAGTTGATCGGCGGCATAGGCATCTCCGGAGGCAACTATCAGCAGGATCAGGATGCGTGCGTCGAGGCACTCATGAAAATCGGGTTCCAGTTGCCAGCCTGACGACTGTGAGGCCATCACCGGTGGTAATGGCCAACAGATCCAACCTTTGAGAGGCCTAATGATGGAAGCGTTCGTCGTCTTTACGCGGGAAGAAACCAGCGACCCACATGCACTCGCAACCTATTCTGCAGGCGTCGGACCATCGTTCGATGGTCACGACGTTACCTTTCTCGCCGCTTATGGCGCGATCCAGCATTTGGAGGGGCCGCCCATCGAAGGGGCCGTAATCTTGCGTTTCCCGACGATGCAGGCCGCTCGCGACTGGTATGACAGTCCCGCCTACCAAACCATCGCTGCTCATCGCTTTGCCGGTTCCCGTTACCGCGCCTTTATCATTGAAGGGCGGCGGTGACATACCGACAGAAGCACTTCGGCGCTGACCACGAGGTATCGGCGTGTGAACTCGCATCTTGGGAATCTGTGGGGGGGACCAAGACAGCGGCGCTAGGGGCTCATATCGTCGATCGGATCAGAGAGTTGCTCGGCGAGAATGGGTTATCTATTGCCGAGCTGACGGAGCGGAGCCGCCCTCTCCCAACGGATTGATTCAATCGTTGACGCTCCTCCTATCCGGATCCGGGTTTTCGCACGCTGATCAACAGAGTTACAGCGCGCAACGCCTGTAGTGGGCATCAGGGGATGGGTGGCAATCAGGATGATTGCCCACCTTCCAACGATTAACCTTGCTCAAGTTGCTTCACTAGTCGCTCCGCGTCGAGATGGAAGTCCGAGAAAACAATGCTACCGCCAGCGTCGATAACCGTAAACCACGGAGTTCCTCGTGTGCGGTAGTCTTCCATGAAGGTTGGAAACGGCGAGCCGGTCGGTTGCTCGTCGTGACCGAAAACGATAGGAAGCTCATACTTGAGCTGGTTCACGCGCAACTTCTCGAAGGTATTCTCATGCGTTCCTTCGAAGACGGTCTGGATCACTGCGAACCCCACGTCTTTTGAGCTCAACGCTGCATGCAACTTTTGTAGCGTCGGAAACCCATGCAAATGGCAACCTTGGCACCAATGCTGGAAGGCAAACAAGATTTTCGGGCCGGGCCCGATATCTGACAGTTTGAACGGCGCGATACTTTCCCCATCTTTGCCAATCCATTTTTGCACCCGCAGCTCAGGCGCTTGTCGTTCGATCTCGTTCATCTGATCCTCCAACCCCGATACAGAAGCTTAGTGGATGATCGCGCGTCGCGACGGTGCGCGAACGTCCGACCTTATTTTCCCTATTTCCTGAAGCCAGAATAGATCAGATCGACATTTCGTCCTTAATATACTCAAGCTGCCGGCGAGCGCGAACTGGGCAACCATGCGCTGGTGAGCCTTGAGCTTTGCACGCTGCCCATCCGTTTGAGAGCGAACCTGCAACTTCCGCTCCGCATACCGCAGATCAGCGTACGCAGCCTTGGGGTTATCTACCCTATAGCCATTGGGTATTGGGAATCATGCTGGCCTGACGCTATGTTCGATACGCGATTTTTTACGATGATAGAGCATCTGTATCTGATTTTTAGTCGATTGGCTTATTCGGCGGATGTGCGGGCAAATGCTTTACGCAGAGTACTGAAATGAAGGCCGGCTTCGGTCTGCCGTATCGAGCAAGAGGGGTCACTATGGTCACCAGAGGTTTCACCGGTCGCGGTTCAGGCGACCAGTCCGATCGGATTCCGCCAGGTCAGCATCTGGTGGAGGATTTCCCTGTTCTGTCGGCCGGCCCTACGCCGAGGGTAGAGCCCTCCGACTGGAAATTCACAGTCAAAATTGGTCCGAAGCCCGTCAAAACGTGGAATTGGGGCGAATTCAACACTCTACCAAAGACCCAGGTGACAAAGGATATTCACTGCGTCACCTCTTGGTCCAAACTGGATACCGTTTGGGAGGGTGTACTCATTGAAGACATCCTTGCAGATGCAGAGCTTGATCGGCCTACCGATTTCGTCTTGGCGCACTGCTACGATAATTATTCGACAAACGTCCCTCTGACGGATCTGCTTTCCGGGAAAGCGATGGTCGCCCTCAGTTATGCGGGCAAGCCACTTTCCCGCGATCATGGGGGGCCGGCGCGTCTTCTAGTGCCGCACCTTTACTTCTGGAAATCCGCCAAATGGGTGAATGCGCTGCAATTCACGACGCGTGACGAGGCCGGCTTTTGGGAGCTGCACGGCTATCACATCTACGGCGATCCGTGGCGCGAACAACGATACACCCATGACTGAAAACGAAGCGCAAGTCCGTTCGTGGCAATCATGCGTGATCGACGACATCATCCAGCAAACACCGAGTATCAAGAGCTTCTTCCTTCGGTTGAGCAAGCCGTTCGCGCACACCGCAGGTCAGCACGTCGATATCCGGCTGACCGCGCCCGACGGCTACAGTGCAATGCGCAGCTACTCGATCGCGTCATCGGCAGTTTCGACCCCGATCGTCGAGATAGCTATCGAGCGCATGCCGGATGCCGAAGTTTCGCCGTTTTTTCACGAAATCGCGGCGATTGGTGACGAAATCGAAGTTCGCGGTCCGCTCGGTGGCCATTTCCTTTGGCCTGAGCCTGCCATAGATCCGGTTCTGTTGATCGGGGGAGGCTCCGGCCTCGTGCCGTTGATGGCAATGATCCGGCAGCGCCGCGCATTGGCCCAAGCCGTTCCGACAGCGTTGCTCCTGTCCGCACGAACCGCCGAGGACGTTCTCTTCTCAGAAGAACTTCATTGCATCGAAATCAGCGATCCGGCGTTCGTCCTGGCGCTCGCGATTACGCGCGAGAAACCGGTTCGCGCATCGGACTTTGCGCGACGGATCGACGGCATGATGGTCCAAGAAATTCTAACCAGGCTTCAGGGAAAGCCGACGCAAGTGTTCGTCTGCGGGTCTAACGGATTCGTCAACATCGCAACCGATAGCGCGCTGCTGGCGGGCTTGGACGCCTCCATCATCAAGACGGAGCGCTACGGGGGCTAGCGGCGCGAGCTATCTCACGTCGCGCCGATCGTAGACGTGCGCCCTGGGAAGCTTTGGCGATCAACGTGAACCGTTTTGCCGAACACAGTCTTCGTACCCCCCGGCCTCTAGAACGCCTTCGCTCGCGATACCTGGCTCGACATCAAGCTCAATTTGAAAGTTCCTGCACTATCCGTCGTCCTGATATGCTCGACCAGCATGATGGGCGATTCGAGCGGGACCGCTTCCGTCCCAATCGAGGCTCGGTTACCTTAGAGCATCGGCTCGGCGCTACAGGAGGCGCGTGCGGCCTCTGCCTGGCGGTGAAAGCACTTTGGGCCATGTCGCCTGGATAGCGGCCAATCGTCAGCATCTGCTCCGATGTCGGCCAAGGTGCAGTCGCCATCTTTGAACGCCGCGAATTGGAGATCAACGCCATGACAGCGATCCGCGTGCAACTGCCGGAGATGCAATATGACAACTGATGTATTGCTGTACACCACGAATTGGTGCCCGTTCTGCCGCCGAGCGAAGGCGCTCCTCAAGGAAAAGGGCGTGCGATGGAAGGAGCTCGATATTGAGGCGGATCCGGCTCACCGGCAGGCCATGGCGGAAGCGTCGGGGCGAAGCTCCGTGCCGCAGATCTTCATCAATGGCACCCTTATCGGTGGCTCCGATGAGCTATTCGCGCTCGATGTCAGAGGCGAGCTCGACAAACTTCTCGGGCGCAACCCGCCTGCCACCTGAGGAGGTGCGGCTTGGGGCAGCCAGCCCGCGAGCCTTCGCCGGTTGATGAATACAAAAGGAGAGTCCGTTGGTCTCAGCCATCTGGAAAGACACTACTATCGCCACAAGCGACGAAACAGTCATCGTCGAGGGAAATCACTACTTCCCACCGTCAGGAGTCGACCTGAGCCTGCTTGAGATGAGCCCGCACACATCTGTCTGTCCGATCAAAGGCGCCGCGCGCTTCTTTCATGTTCGCGCGGGTGACGCGCTCAACGTGAACGCCGCTTGGACCTATCCCGCCCCCACTCCGGATGCCGAGGGTATCCGGGATTACATCGCTTTCTGGAAAGGCGTGGACGTTGCCTAGCAGACTGGACGGACGACTTCGCTGATAGCCATGCGGGCGCCGACATCTCAATTATCCTGCCCACCCCGGGCCTCGTCGGCTGCAGGAATCTGCCCGGCACCTTAGCGCGACCCGGCACTGGCGGTCTCGCACCCGCCGCGCCTCTGTTCTATCAATAAGGATGGATGACATGGAGCATTCCGAGTTCGATGCCGCTTTCGCGAAGCTTGCGGAGGGATACAGAGAAGGGACTTATGAAGGCCGGCGTTTCAGCTTGATCGTCCGGCGATCTGGGGACGGACGTCGCAACAGTCTGTTCGCCAGGGAGTTGGACGGGACTGACATTGTCAGCTTCAACCTCTTCCGCGTTACATCAGATAGGACATTGTTGAAGCCGTGCGAAATGTCCGCCGAAAAGGTCGTAGCGTTCGTGCTGGAGTTCCGACCGGACACCTGACGGGCAGAAGAAGATCCCGGCCAACCGGCGCGCCTGCGACGGCCGGCTATCTAAGGCTGCGCAAGCCTATAGCCGCAGCTCATTGCACTTCGTCTGGCGAGGAATTCAACATCGATACGTCGCCATCCGCGGGGATATCGGTACAGGCGCCCGTGTAAGCCAGATTGAGAAATCCTAAGCGATGACTAACACCAATGACGCCACCCTTCCGACACATTCTATTCTTGAGGAATGCACAGCGATGGCTGTCGTCAACGCTCTGAAGATTATTCTGAAGAACAGCTACGCGATCTACCTTAAGACAAAAAATGCCACTCGGGCGCATCCCGCCCCTACTTCAGGGACTTTCACTTGCTTCTCGCTCTGTCACTCACAGCATCGGCACGCCCATGACGCATGGTATCCAGGCCTCATAATTTTCCCATATAACCTTCTTGTCTTTTGCGCACCCAGAAAGACTCGAGGCTTTAACTGGACAGATGAGCCCTCGAGGGTAGTGTTCACCTGATTGGCTTTCTCATATCTGATGTTGATTCGCACAGTGTGCCAACCAGGTGATAGTTTCAAAAAACCTGCGCTTCAGAGCGAATTAGACGATCTTCGATAAGAGCGATCCGCCTCAAAATCCAAAACATCTAACATTGTCCTAGAGCCATATTTGTACCTAGTACTATGGCGCTCCCATTAACACATTTGATGATGCACAGAAAACTTAGCTCATGATAGCTTTCAGCTAACAGCTATTCGGAAGCCCGAAAGGATTCAACCGTTTAAGCGTGAACCGTCGATTATAAATACTTTCGTAAGTTAGCTTTAAAGGACGCTTTTAGTCCTTGTAAATACGCATTACGACTCCACAGCTACCAAATCCATACGGCGCCAGCAACCATTAAAACACCCGACACTACTAAAACAATAGTAGAGGCGCGATTGCTGCCTTTCAAAGTATGACCAACACCCACATCCATAACTAGGTGTCGAATTCCGGCTACGAGATGATAAATAAATGAAGAGTATACCAACCAGAAACTAACTTTGCCGAAAGGTGAAGAAAAAATCTCCTTGACTTCATTAAAACCCTTTTCTGACTCCAACGATTTGCTCAGCATATACAGTATCAGTCCCAGAAAAATAAAGAGCATAATTCCTGAAATCCGGTGCAGAATCGATGTAAGCGCCGTGAGAGGAAGCTGAATGGTTCGAATATCAAGATTAACCGGCCGCTTTTTATTCATTTTGACTCCAGTCAACAATTCTAGTGGGGGATTTCAGTTTTCGATCTCATTCATCATAGCAGCTGTGTAACCGCTCCATAAACCCCGTCCTGGCGGACGGGTTTTTTCAGGAAGCAGAGGCAGAAGCTGGCGAGCTGTTCCACGGCAGCAGCGCTTCGTAATCCTCGACGCTACTGGCAGTCGGCAGGCGTTCAAGGATGTGGCGCAACCAGGCGTAAGGCTCTTGCCCGTTGGCTTTGGCAGTTTCGATCAGGCTGTAGATCTGCGCGCTGGCGGTAGCGCCTTTCGGCGTGTCGCTGAACAGCCAGTTCTTGCGGCCGATGACGAAGGGACGGATGGCGTTCTCGGCGCGGTTGTTGTCGATCGGTAGATGCCCGCCTTCGATGTAGCGCACCAGCCTGCTCCAGTTTCTGGCCAAGTAGTTTACCGCCTTGCCCAGGGCCGTCTGCCCAGCGACCTGCGGCTGGGTTTTGTCCAGCCAGGCCTTGAGTTGGTCGATCAGGGGCTGGCTGCGTTGCTGGCGGACGTCGAGGCGTTCGCTATGGTCAGCGTCCTTCAGGTCACGCTCGATGCCGTAGAGCTTGTTGATCAGGCTCAGCGCCACGTCGGCACGCCCAGTCTTGCCCTTGGGCTGCACCTTTTGGGCTTCGACGAACTTGCGTCGCGCATGCGCCCAGCAGCCCAGGCGTTCGATGCCGTCGCGTGCAGCCACGGCGTTGTAGCCGGCGTAGTCGTCGGTCATCAGGTAGCCGCGGTAGCCATCGAGCAGGCGTAGCGGCACCTCCTGCGCGCGGCTGGCTGTGTAGTCGAAAAGGATCACCGGCTTGTCCGGCGGCCCACCGCTTTGCACCCACATCCAGGATTGTGCCGAGGGGTCGCGCCCCGGTTCATGCAGCACCTGCAAGCGCGTTTCGTCGCAGTGCAGCACGGGGTAGTCCAGCAGCTTGTCGCGCATCAGGTTGAGCAGCGGTTGCAGTTGCTCGCCACTTTGGATCACCCAACGCGCCAGGGTCTGCCGTGGGATGTCGACGCCGTGGCGGCTGAGCATCTTTTCGAAGCGGTACAGCGGAATGCCGTCGGCGTACTTGGTGGTCAGCAGCATCGCCAGCACGCTGGGGCTGGCCAGGCTCTTCTCGATCAGTTGTGCCGGTTTATCGGCGGTGACCGGCGCGGTTTCACAGGCCTTGCAGGCATAGGTCTTGCGGATGTGGCGGATGACCCGCACCTGCATCGGGATGATCTCCAGCTGCTCGCTGGTCTCCTCGCCGATCACCTGCTTGCAGGAACCGCAGGCGCAGGTGCGCTCGTGCTCGGGCAGCTCATGGATGACCTCCATACGCGGCAGGTTGGCCGGCAGCGGCTTGCGTTTGCCACGGCGCTTGACCGGCGCAACGACTTCTTTGGCTTCGGCTTCGGCTTCGCTTGGCGCAGCGGCCGCTTCGATCAGCTCTTCGACCTCGTTGAACATGGCCAACTGCGGCGAGTCGGCGTCTTCAGGGCTGCGCTCGGACTTGGGCGAGAACAGCTTGTGGCGCAGCAAGGCGTTCTCTTCCTGCAACTGCAGAATCAGAGCCTTGAGCAGGACGGGATCGTCGGGAAGGTTGTCGGCGCCAAATTTCATGGCGCCGGATTATACCGGCTCAGGCCACGTAACGCGGCGTCAGAACCTGATGCGGACGGTTACGCCACAGGTCGATACCGTCGAGCAGCCAGTTCAGTTCGTCGACCGTCAGTTCGATGGCTTCGTCACCGGCATCGGGTTTGGTCTTGAAACGCTCGGCTTCCAGTCGCTTGAGCCACAGGCAGAAGCCATTGCGCTCCCAGTAGAGAATCTTGACCTGGCTGCGCGTGCGATTGAGGAACACGAACAGCACCGGGTTGAACACCTCCACCTTGATGTCCAGCTCGACCAGCGCGGCCAGTCCATTGATGGATTTGCGGAAGTCGACGGGCTTTGGGTAGAGATAGACCTTCTGCACTTTGGCGTCGGGACGCATCATGACGGAACTCCACGGGAAAATAGGGAGCCCAGCATCCGGGATACGGAGAGGTCAGTTGAATATGGGGTCTATGGAGCGCATACTGATTAGAGATGCCAGCCATAATCATCTCATCGCCAACGCATACGGCGTTCGGCAGCCAACACACTCTCACTCACTACTGGAAGCTCAGACATGAAAACCATAGGCATTGAAAACTCGAAGTCCAGCGTACAGGCCCACTTAACGCTTGGAACCAAAACTATGGGGCTAGGTATCTATGGCGCGTACTTGGCTCTCGCTATTATTTACTTCTGGTTCGGCGGCATGAAATTTACCCACTACGAGGCCGAGGGCCTGGTTCCACTGGTGAGCAACAGCCCGCTTTTGGGATGGGTGTATAGCATTTTTTCGGTCGACATGTTCTCCAGCCTGCTCGGCATACTAGAGATTTCGATCGGCACTCTGATCGCAGGCCGCATGCTGTCGCCCAAACTATCCGTGGTAGGAGGCGCTCTGTCTGCAGGCCTGTTCTTCACAACCCTTAGCTTTATGTTTTCCACTCCGGGCGTCATTGAGCCTAGTTTAGGGTTTCCGGCGATTTCCGTTGCGCCAGGTCAGTTTCTGCTTAAAGACTTAGGGTTGCTTGCTGTTTCGATATTTGTGGCAGGCCATTCGCTGGTTGAACTGG
>NZ_BCBJ01000145.1:0-1142 GCF_001320605.1 Pseudomonas sp. NBRC 111133
GTTTCGATATTTGTGGCAGGCCATTCGCTGGTTGAACTGGAAAAACGTAAAATTAATGCATAATTTTTTCAATGGCTTAAGGCAGTAATGCCTTAGGCCTTTTTGCCATCATTTTCCCCCGCCAGATCTTTCAACCAGTCACGAGGGCTCAACCCCGTCTTGCGTCTAAATGCGCGAGACAGCGCCGAAGGACTTTCGTAGCCGACTTGAGCTGCAATCAGCGTAATCGAGCGCCCTTCTCGCATCAGCTTCTGAGCCAGGCTAACTCGCCAACTCAACAAATAATCAGCAGGCGTCTGTCCGATGACACTCTTGAAATGCACGGCATACGCAGCGCGTGACATATTTGACTCACTGGCCAGCTCTGCTATTGACCAGGCATGTTCCGGGGAGTTGTGCATCTGTAAAAGCGATCGGGCAAGCCGCATGTCGGCCAGTCCAGCCATCATTCCGGTGCGCAACTGGTGATGATCGAGCAGGTAACGGAGCAACAGAATGATTAGGAGCTCAAATAAGCGCTCAAGCGCGGCTTCCCTTCCACAATGCACATTTGCCGCCTCGGCAAACATCCACTCCAACGTGTCTGCCAGCATGGGCAGATCATCGAGTGCGAGCACCAAACAGTCCGGTAATGAAGCCGACAAAGGATTATCAATTCCGCCCTCAAACTCCATGGAAGCACACAACAACTTTGCGCCATCGGACTCACCCGCAAACAATTGATGCTTGGCGGGGCGTGGCATAAAAATCAAGCTAGGGCGAGTGAGCTGCAAATCCTTGCGATCGGGACCAAGCAACGTCACGCTGCCGGCCTGAAGCAGATGGATATAACCTCGCCGCTCGGCGCCATCGTAAGATGCAGAGCCGCATAGGTCGCCGTCATAGAACAGATTGGCCCGCACGCCGAACCGCGAGAGCAAATTAGACAAACGATCCATTGGCCGATCCTTGACGAGTCAGAACGCACAGACCATACCATCTGCGTTGTCGTTCAGTGCCTGTAGCGAACATGCCGGCGTAAATCAGCCAACGGATAAAGTGATCACTGAGCAGCTCAGCCTCCCTTTCCAGTTCGGCTGTTAAAAAAACAACACCGTTGTTTGAAAGCACCAGCAAATCAAGTGCTCACTCTTCTATTTTAC
>NZ_BCBJ01000146.1:0-13260 GCF_001320605.1 Pseudomonas sp. NBRC 111133
CTGTCCTTTCCTGACAAGGAATGATGGCGAGCACACATAAAAACAGAACAATGTTGATCCCGTCCTGGTGCTGAACTACTATTTCTGAGCCGGATGCACCGCTTGCAGATGGTTGGAAAAACCTGCCTCAGTTTCACAACGCCACGTTGCCCACAGCTTGCATCCCGTCTCGCCCCCCATGTCCAACTCAAACGCCAACCAGTTCCGCGCCGGCATCACATACCGATTAAAACCGGGGAACAACATCATCTCGACACAGTGCTGCACATCGATTGATTGGACCTTGCTGGCGGTATGGTTTAGCAACTGCAGAAAAAGCCGTTCGGCCACGCCGATCAGCGATGGGTGCACCACACCTGATGAAGTAAACTGCTGAATCTGCGCCCAGTTCGACGTCGGCGGAATATCCCGCCGGTAGCAACTGCCCCACGCCGCGACATGCACATCCCCGGAAGCAATGGACACCCGCAGCATTCTCTGCTCGGCAATACGGGTCAGTGATTCCAGCAGCCGCTTGCGTTCCCCCTCGTGATCCCCGTGCGACCAATGATCCTTGAGATCATCAGCGTTACTGTCCAGCACATGATCCTGCCCAAACGTATCGAGCAGCCCTTCAGCCAGCGACAGCTTGGGATGCGCGACTGGCACCGAGGACATGAAGATCAAGTGCTGGCATTTGCTTCCAGGATGAGCAGGTTTACCATCACGGAGCGTGTTGAGCCAAGCCTGCATAGCAGTCCAGGTATCGGCCCCCAGTACCTGGGTTCGTGATCGCTCAGTGCGCAAATCCGCCACAAACAGCGATACCGGCCCCATGTGATAACCGAAACTGAAGCCCGGCTGATCGTCCAGGAGCGGCACGGCCAATCTATCCCCTTGCAATAAGGCACTCCATTGCAGCGGCGCATACTGGGGGTCCTGCTGGGAAACGTTGGCACGCTGGAGTGCTTGCAGCGGCGGCAAATCTTCTAGGGCATGTTGCAACTGAAACACCCAGAACGCCTTGCGGGCATGACGCATCAACACCTGGAACAACTCACAATGCTGCATGGCCGGGCTGTAGGACCCCCAACCGTCGAAGATGTCGTGGTCGTCCCACATCATCACCGTAGGTATTCGCGCCATCGCGTCAGCGGCATCCAGGTTCAGCTTGGGGTGCCCCCAGTGGCGCCGTGTATCGGGCAGCCACCGCTTGGCATAAAGCTCAAAATAGTAAGACTCGATCTCCTTCTCCAGTGCCGCGCTTACCTTGAACGCCAACTGCTCCTTGCGCGACAGGCCGACCCACTTCTTGAGCGCCTTCACGTCCTCCCAGATCGAGTCGAAGTAAATCTGATCGCCCCCCATCAGCAGCAATTGAAACCGCTTCAACCCCTTGTCATGGATTCGCCCTTCGTGCCAAAGCTGTTCCTTGTCCAGCACGTAACCTGGAGCACGCAAGTCACTGTCATGGTTGCTGATCAGATCAGCCCAGACTGCGTTTTCAGGGCGCACCAGCTTGCGCATTCCGCTAGGGTCGGAAAAACCGTTGCAAGAAACATAGGCCATTCTTGGGGCATAGTCTCGACCGGGAACGGAGAACTGCCATTGCGGCCCTTCTTGCCCTACACCGAACTGAACCGTGCGTTCCTGCGCCTGCTGATCACAGCTCAGGTCATAGCGAAGAAGTGTTTCCTTCGCACGCACCAGCAACACTCTCGGCGCGGGGCACGCCCGGCCTTCAATGGACAGCGCCGGGAATGCCGAACCGCTGGCAACCCCGACCAACGCGGTCACTTGCCACTGCCCGGTTTTGCTGGTGCCTCGAAAGGACAACACCGGCCCCACGGTAAAAAGTGCTTTAGACATCCCTGTTATCTCCCTTCAAGTTCAGCCGCAATCACCTTGACAATCTTGGCGCGCGACGCGGCTCTCTTGGCCAGCCTCTGCGCTTCACCTGTTTGCTCCAACCACTCTCTGAATCGCTGGAGCGCGTGTCGCGTTTGCGATGCATCGCGACAGTTGGCCAGGAAAGCAAACTGTACTTGCTGTACCTCATCAGCGACAAAAACACCAAACGGCCCACTGACAACCGTGGCATCAGGAAAGCCTAACAATGCAGTGGCCTGTGTCTGCGTAGCGCCACGATGACAGGCGATCAAATGCAAGGGTCCTTGCGCGTCTTTCAGCAGATCCGCTTGTTCATGATCACGAAGAAAAGGTTTACCCACCAACTCACGCGCAGCGGCAACCGTGAGCGCAGCCGGGATTGCATGGACCAGCACAGCGATATTCACCCCAGCAATGGGCACAACGGCAAACGCTTCGTTAACCGGGGCTTTGCCACCATTGAGCGCCTGTAGTAACACCGTTTCCATTGCTCGCTTACGCTGCCGAAAGTCCATCCGCGTCCAATCGAGCGCCTGGCCCATATCGAATCGACTCGAAGCTGCAGCGTTTACCCCCCGCTGGGTCAGCACAACCAACGCATCGAAAAGCGCCTCGCGAACGCGGGTACGCAACTGCTCAACGGTTGAGACCGTTCCACCCCTGAAGGGTGTCTGCTGTGCAATAAAGTCCTGGAAGCGCTGGTTACGTGCAGCCTCCGCTCCCCGGCCATCGCCTACAGGGATCGTGGGCATCGCGATGAAGCGCACCTTGCCGCGCGTGGTGGCAAGCCCCTCCATGTACTCCGCATGGCAGATACCGATGTCGCCGTCACCACTCGCCCAGCCGGCGTTTCCATTGGACAACACCAGCAGCACATCGCAATCTCTGACTGCCTGTAAACAGGCGTCCCAACTGTCCTGCATACCATCCGAAGGAGGTGCATCTTCGTTAATCCAAACCTCAAACACCTGCTTGCCAAACAGCTCGGTGCCTTCTATCTCACGCTTAAACTGCTCTCGGATACTGCTGAGCGTTTGGTCACTGTCAGCGGGAAAGTGATCGTTACACCGACTGGACAGCATTACTTTGATTTTCTGTGACTGCGCCATCCTTGCTCCTGCCCCACTTCCGTGGCCTAGAATTTTTCGATCAATGAATACCTTCTCGTCCTAAGCATATATCAGGCGAAGGCCTTGTCTAAAAACCACCGACGGGCATTGAAATGCAATCAATCCAAAATCCGGAACGACCTAATCGAGAGAAATTTAGTAACACTTTGTAACTTCAGCTCACTTTCGGCGTAGCGGTTTGAAGCTTCGGGCCAACGATCATTGCGAGCATTGAGCTACTCGTGCGGCAGCCAGTCCCCTTGATGCTAGTGCTGACGACGAATTGACCCAGCTGCCGATGCCACGCTGACCCAACACCAATCGGCAAAAATCTAACATTGGTAATGGTTCACAAGGTAGGAGCCAGGGTCAGTGAAATGTCGGTAACTGGGTCAATCTTGCGCTGGCAATAACATTCAGATTGACGTATGGGTTTTCGAACGCGTGGACTTCATCAGCCAGCGTCCCGCGCATCACAAATTCCATCTCAGTGCGTGTGATAGAGATGTGGCCAGGCCCGGTGAATAGAGGTTCTTCGTAGTCGTAGCCAATGACCTGCATCGAGGGACACTCGATGAGCCCAGCTATCTAAAGTTCGCATTCACTTTCCTGTGTAAGCAGAAGGTGGCGCTCTTCTGCACCACCTCTGGCCGACCTCACCGGGGGGACTTTGCCGCTTTGTCCTGTTCCCAATGCGTGATGTCCTCAACTTCGTCTGTCGCGTCGGATCCGAGCATCAGGGTCTGCTGAGGGAAGAGCCCCATCAAGTGCGGCACTCGCGCAAAGTCCTGTACTGTCTCAGCCCACTCGTAGTTGTCCTCGAATGGGTAGTAATTGACCGCGTGCAAGAAGACTCCAAGCACGGAAGTATCAGAAGCATCATAGGCACTGATTTGCTCGACATTTTTGTCCAGGCGCAGCTCCTCGATCTCGATGCCGTCACGAGTTTCGAACCAGACGTGTACCACGCCAGCGCGATCAGGAGGTATTTGGCTCACGCCGTCGTTGACCAGGCTCTTGAAGTGCTTGGAGCGCAACGAGAGTGAGTTCCCATGGTCGCAGCGCCATTGGGCACCTACGCAACTGGCGACGTCTTTGACAAACATGTTGAGGATGTCGTCATTGGTTCCAGGGCGAATGACCCGACTTGCGACAGTCGCGACGTTACGCTTTTCATTGCTATCGATGTCACCGAACACAAGCAGTTCTTGTTGCGGGCAATTGGGCCTAACGGAGAAATTCCGGTAGTGGCGTTTGAGCCCGACCTTGTCGATTACGCGAATCTTCGCGGTGATAGAGCCGTCCCTCACCTCTCGCTCATCTGCCTTGATGGCAAGGTTCACCACCTCGATTACATCTCCTACTGTCACATCGGACACCTGCTCATGGAACGTCAGATCAACGATGCTCCATGGTGCGGCTTTGAGCATGTGATGGCTTACCTGCGCCCATATTTTGGCCCAAGCTTCCTCCTCATCAAGCGAGTACTTCGTTTGTTTATCCGAACGTTTGCACTCAACGTAGAACTCCAGCTCACCTGATTTGACGAGCAAATCTGGCGACTTCCTCTTCCCGTTCGGCCATGTGATGCTGTTCTCTGGAATGAAGGCAACCTCGTAACCGTTTTTCAGATAGAACGAGGCCGTCAGCAACTCGAACAACTGCGCTTCCGGGTTATTGTTGTTGGCCAACATCTTGTCCAGGACATCTCCGACGTTGGGCACGCTTCGAAGTTGTTCTGCAGCGGCGCCGATGGCCATGGCGTATGGAAAGACTCGTCTACTGCTGTAAGCCGAATCACTGTAGGGAAAATCATGGGACAGATACGACGCCAGGATGTACCAGTCGATATCATTTTCTGTCGGCATGAAAAGCTGCGGTTCGATCGGCAGCTTGATATCGAATTTCGATTCCGTGCCCCGAATGCGCTTCACATAGGCGGCTCTGCGCTCAGCCCAGCTCTCCGCCCCGAGCCTGTCGACCAAGAGTTGATAAAATGCCTTGGTTCTTGCTCGCTCAACCCGACTGACAACATCATCCATTGCGGTCTCTCTATGTTGGGAGTCTGGAGAGTAATCGGAAGACAGGCGATATGCCATCAAAGGCATCGTGATACAGCTGCTAATCGTTGGAGGCCTCGATACCGCCTATGCATGGGTCAACGACGAAAACACCCTACGGTCTGCAGGCAGCAAATCCGATCCCGACGCCATATTCGAGAAGATGTTGGGCCGCGGCCACCCTCCTGATGACTGAGATACGCTGCTTGCAGCTGCGCGTAGCGACTGGCGCGAGTCCAAGCCATAAGCTGCGCGCCTTAATGAGGGGGAATACCTACTACTCCGCGTCCTCGAGGCGTCCGTACCGAGTTGAGTCAGTGAAGCTCAGCGCAAAGCCGTCGACTCCCGACAACGCAGAAGCGGTCTAAGCGTTAACACGGCTTGATGCTGGACAAACAGGCCTACTTGCGCAAAGCCGCCCATATGGCCCATATGGAGCATGCCGCAATGAGAGGTTGTGGCAGACGCAACTCAGATAACCTTTCACCCGTTCGATGTCACCGAAACGGCGCAGCTCTTGCCGAACTGCCGAGCAAAACGCTTGCTGTAATAACAGGCAAGTGCGAGAAAATAGCTTCCCAGAGAACCCTGTATGATCAATTTGGGAACTCGACAGTCGATTGCCCTGCTTAGCAAGTACAGCATCCAGCATCTTGCATTGTATCCCGCACAGTTACAGGCTAGCTTGATGAATATCGTACGCGATCAAGATGACAGGACATTGCTCTTCTCGCGATCTCCCTGGACTATCCGGCGCCAAGGTGTCGCCAATGCATGTACTTGACGAACACACGCACGACCGGACACAGTGCTTGCTGTTCGGCGGCTACATTGCGCAAAACAAGAGGTTGCGGCAGGAAACATCAATCAAGCAAGCCCCACTCTCTCAAAAAATAGCGCTTCATACCAGCAAACGGTTTATCGTCCGAAGCATGCAATCGAACACGCGCCAGCAAATCCCTCCTTTTTTCGACAGTGAAATTTGCCCCCTGAAAAACAAGCGCTAAAGTTTCAAGCTCATAATACGCATTCCACCTGAGCCTTAGCAGCTCCTCCCTATTCAGCCCCAAAATTTCAACAGCTGTATCGACTACCCTAAGGATGGTCTGAAGTAGCCCCTGTTTTCCGGCTACTTCGCCATCGACACTTTCAAAAAACGGTAGCCGCTCAAATCCCGGTCAAACCTGCCGTCTATTTCAGCCTTTTTTGCCGCTGCAAGCACCTCGCAGCAGTCACTTCACTCTTCACGGACGCACCTCTCCTGCATTGGAGAGCAAATGTCGACGCGCCATCCAAATGTTCGACAGGGCGAACAGCGTCACCATCTGAGCAGTGTTTTTCACCAAGCCTCGGAAGCGCACTTTCGTATAACCAAACTGGCGCTTGATCACCCGAAATGGATGCTCAACCTTGGAGCGAACCTGGGCCTTGGCTCTTTCGATCTTACGTATCGCTTTGTATAACGCGCTGCGGTTACCGTGCTTTTTGTAAGTGCTGCGCCGGGCTGCAATCTGCCAGATGACTTGGCGCCCCTCATGCTCTTCACGCTTCTCTACACCGGTATAGCCCGCATCAGCGCAGACCACGTTCTCACCACCGTGCAGCAGTTTGTCGACTTGGGTTACGTCCGCGACGTTGGCCGCAGTGACCACCACGCTGTGCACAAGCCCGGACTCATCGTCGACACCAATGTGAGCTTTGGCACCGAAGTAATACTGGTTGCCCTTCTTGGTCTGATGCATTTCCGGGTCGCGTTTGCCGTCCTTGTTCTTGGTCGAACTGGGCGCATGAATCAGAGTGGCATCGACGATGGTGCCTTGTCGCAGTGACAAGCCACGGTCGCCCAAATAGCCATTGATCACGCCGAGAATACCGGTGGCCAACTCATGCTTTTCCAGCAGGCGACGGAAGTTGAGGATGGTGGTTTCATCCGGGATTCGCTCCAGGCTCAGACCGGAAAACTGGCGCAGGATCGTCGTCTCGTACAGCGCCTCTTCCATCGCCGGATCGCTGTAACCGAACCAGTTCTGCATTAGATGAATCCGCAGCATCGCCATCAGCGGATAGGCTGGACGGCCCCCTTCGCCCTTTGGGTAATGAGGTTTGATCAGAGCAATCAAACCCTCCCAGGGTACGACCCGATCCATCTCTATCAGGAACAGCTCCTTGCGGGTCTGCTTGCGCTTACCGGCGTACTCGGCATCGGCGAAGGTCATTTGTTTCATCATCGAAAAGCTCGGCGATTGGTGTCCGGGGATTTTGCCAAATCAGGAAGTCTTTTTCAGGATTTCCCTAATTGATTTCGTAGTAGAATTTGATACCAACCATACTTCCTTTGTAGCCGGCTTCGGATCCCACGAAAAGTACAGCTCCGGATCATTCAGGTAGGGATTGAGAAGCTTTGCATCTTCAATTGAAAACAAACCAGACACATCTAGATCATTCGAAGTAACCGGATCAGGAGAAAGGCTCTTGACCAACATAGCAAGAACATTTTCGTCAGCTGGCAAAATAGGCGGAACTACTGGAGACGAAAGTTTAGGTCCAGAAATATAAAATTTATCACCCTTATAAACCTGATTACATACCTGACAGCTAAAAGTATAGTTATCATAACAGTAAGCCAGCCACCAATACTCACTTTTCGGTCGAAAATGCTCGACATCACCGTGAGCTACAACCGCCGTATCCGCCTCACAATATGCACACTTACTGTGAGACTCTTTCTTCAATTGCGGCTTTGCCTTACCCCAAACCTGACGCCCCTTGACCTTGAAGTCTACTTTTCCGTTGGCACCGTCCAAGTAATAATAACTCAGCAACTTACTCAATTTTTTCTGGAGGTATGACCCCGTATAACCTTCCAGTCCTTTTCTGGTTCTAATTCGGACAATTTTAATCATCCCTAGCCCTCCAGACTTTTGACAGCCGCTCTTATTTTTGAGGCAGACACCGAGGGACGCTTTTTACCACGACTGATAGACGAGCTTATTTGTTCCAGAAGCTCTTTTTGAGCTAACGCATACTCAGGAATCACATCCCAATCCGGAGCATCCTTCAGAACCTTTTCCATACGATGAAGCTGTTGCTGCTCAACAGTGCTTAACGAGGCGGATCTGGCGCTCAGTTCCCGAACCACGGCGCGGGCTTTTTCAACCTCCACGGAATCCAAAGTTTCCAATCCGAACATAGGGCTCATTAGCAACTGATGTAACATCATCTTTCGAGGCTCACCCCGGAACGGAACTAAACAGGGAGCATTGGTTTGCCCTTCTCGACGAATCACATACAGTTCACCTTCCCCGCTTTGTTGAGCCGTCAACGCTGAATGTGTCGTAGCAATGAACTGAAAATTTGGCAAGGTTGTGGAAAGGAAATCCACCAGGCGACGACGCCACACCGGATGGAGATGCAGATCCAGCTCATCAATAAGCAATACTCCCCGTGTTAGCAGAGGATTCTTGCGATCGGGAAAGGCTTCAGTTATTCTAAAAAGAAGATCCCCGCACCACGCAGCCATATTCTGATATCCATCAGATAGCTGACTCAAAGGTACCTCACCGTCTACAGTTTTAAAAATAATCTGCCTTAGCTCTCTATCAATACGCGCAAATTCCATACCTGGAAGAAGCTGATTCAATGCCTGACTTACCGCATCAATTGATTTTCTACCTTTGCGATAGTCAAGATCCATTGCCCACTGTTCCAAGGAAATAAGGGAGGCGTCTGGAGAA
This sequence comes from Pseudomonas sp. NBRC 111133, assembly GCF_001320605.1. NCBI lineage: Bacteria > Pseudomonadati > Pseudomonadota > Gammaproteobacteria > Pseudomonadales > Pseudomonadaceae > Pseudomonas > Pseudomonas sp. NBRC 111133. Next base: position 8,773 of record NZ_BCBJ01000146.1, read on the forward strand.
AACATCGTGGCCAATCCTTGGGCACGAGGAATCCGTGATCGCTCCTCAGGAAAAGTTGATCTAGACTTTGCCAAAGTTGGTCTTCGTGAAACTCCGTAACCGAGTACAAAATAATTTCTCTCAGCCTTAAACAAGGCATTATCCAACGCCTCTAGAGACTCATGGTTCCGATTAAAAATACTTCGAATCCCATCACCTCGATGAATCTCTAACGCAATTTCACGAACCTCACCTTTCGCGGTAACTAATGTGCCTTCAATCCGGCACTTTTTGGCACCATTACGGATCCAGATGTCTGGCTCCCCTAAAAGCTCTGGCAAAGCATCGCTCCCGGAAAGCAGTAATGCGATAGCACGTAGCACAGAGCTCTTTCCGCACCCGTTTTCACCCAACAAAAGCGTCCAACGTCTCGCTTTACTTCTAGGCGACCGAAAGTCAAGCTCGATAGACTTTATTGAGCGTACATCATGAAGTGCAACTCGTACTAAAAACATCTGCTCCCCTTTCCAGTGCGTGCATCTTCAGTCACACAAGATCCAACTGACTCATTGAACGTTTCATGATAGCCGATTGCGACCCTCACTCTCGCACAACGGAACACATAGATTCCTGTTGGCAGTGTACCAGTACAATCAGTGCACGACTCTCCAAATCACGCCCGTTCACCGCTTTTCCCGATCGTGCCCCGGAAAGTGGTGCAACTGAGCTAGCCGAAGACGCCCTGCGGGCGAAAGAGGATGGTCATCGTGGTTCTTGGCTAACGTTGAATTTGCGACTTAACCTTCACCAGCGAAACCACGATGACCAAGCCCACTATCGCATTGACCGATTTGGTTGAGAAAGGGGGCAGATGTTGATCTGCTCAAGCAAATGATCCAGTTCGTTGCCCAGCGCATGATGGAGTTCGAGGTCGGCCTGTGCGGCGCCGGCTTCGATGTCAAAAGCCCAGACCGCACGAACAGCCGAAATGGCTATCGTGATCGCCTCTGGCAAATCCGCGCCAGCGACGTTGACCTGAAGATCCCGAGGCTGCGCCATGGCAGCTACTTTCCTGGCTTTCTTGAGCCTCGACGCACCGCCGAGAAGGCGATGGCAGCGGTGATCCAGGAAGCCTACACTCAAGGCGTTTCAACGCGTACGGTGGACGAACTGGTCAAAGCCATGGGCATGACCGGTATCTCAAAGAGCCAAGTGTCACGGCTGGCCGGCGAAATCGATGAACGTGTCCATGCCCTTCTTGATCGCCCACTTGAGGGCGATTAGCCTTACCTTTGGATCGACGCCACTCACGTCAAGGTGCGGGAGGCCGGGCGCATCGTCTCGGTCGCCATCATAATTGCCGTGGACGTGAACACCGATGGTGGACGCGACTACTTGGGGATACGGGTTGGCCCCTCAGAGGCAGAACCGTTTTGGACAGACTTCCTGCGAAGCCTCATCCGGCGTGGCCTGCGTGGCGTAAAGCTGGTCAGAACCGATGCTCACGAAAGCCTCAAGGGCGCTGTTTCCAAGGCCTCCAACGCGACCTCGCAGCGCTGTCGCGGACATTTCATACTTAACGCTATGGCCCATGTCGGCAAGGGCCAGCGGCACCATGGTGGCGGCGCGTCTACGTACGGTTTTCGCCCAGGACAGCCGTACCGAATGCCACCAGCAGTGGCGCCTCGTCGCCGATCATCTGCGCGAAAAGTACTCCAAAATCGCAACGCTCATGAACAGCTGTGAGGATGAAGTGCTGGCACACATGGCGTTTCCCAAAACGCACCGACAGCAGTTCCACAGCACAATCCACTGGAACGGCTCAACGCCGAGACCAAACGTCGCATCGACGTCGTGGGCATCTTTCCCAACGACCCTGCAATCACACCGCTCGTAGGCGCGATGTTACTGGAAACGACGAGTGATGCGGACGAAGTAACTTGGCGGAGTTTATTCGGTAAGCGAACGAGCAACGCCGCCTGAAGGTGGGGAAGTCGATCTGCACAGAGCCGCTGACAGTCCGCCATTAATCAACAGCAGCCGTTCGTGACAAACAGCCCCATAAGGCCTCAGCCCCGCCCGGCTTCCGGCCACCCCGCCATGGAAGTACACTGAAGACCAGAGTGCGCCACCTCGACAGCTGTCAGAAATCTCCATTCTCGATCGCGCATCCTGCTGGGGTATCGAGGGGTATTTCTGGGGGTACATTTCTGATTTTGAAAACCAGAAATACCGCCCTAGAGCCCTATCCAAATGTTTTTTGGCAGCGATGAAAACATGTAAGCCAAAAGCTTGGGAGAGCTTGAGTGTAGCCCCGGGCTTCGGCTTACCAAATTTCTCACCACTGTACGAAAGTGGTTTAGGGATGGCAGTTACCTGTTGCGCACAGACCAGTACATGTGGCCCCTCACATACCGCCCCTACCTCAGGTACGAGATGCAACGCGTCCTTCTGGGTAAGCATGAGCAGACGTCCGTAGCGCGCCTAGTGAAGCCTGTTACTCCGTCTACGTCGCTTGAGGGCTTGCGGCCATAAGCAAATGACCGCAATTCGAAAACCATCGAGACGTGACCGGGTTCCCGGCAGCGCCTGGTATTTGAAGAGTGCCGTGACCACCCTCCAAGCCTCACAAGTCAGCCTCGGTATAGTCGGCATCAGTTTTGCTTGTGGAACGGCGCCGTGATTTATCGCCCTAACGGAGAAAAGCAAGGCGCGCTAGCCTGCAAATTTGCCAACACTTTCTCGTACTCCAAATCTCCCTCAACCTCTCGTGCAGGGATCACCTCGCCATGTAACTGAGCACGCAGGTCATCCCAACGCTCCAATAAAACCTGCCAGTTATATTCATCGTAGGTCCCTCGAAAGATCACCGGATGCACATCAATGCGTGGTAGCTCCGCCGCTGGAACATCCCGCTCCAATTCTTCGTCCAGTTGGCGACTCCAGTGACTGCCCACCCGGTCGACCCGGCCGATCTGCTGCTATTCCCAGCTACGTGCTGGCGACCCCAGCGCCGATGATCCGCGGCTATTCGGCGAACGGTGGGCATATCCCGCTGGAGGTGGACTTCTACCAAAGCATCTCTCATGCCTTCATCAACTCCTTCAGCTTCGACCTGAAGAGCCTGATGCCCTTCATGTGTGTGGGCGTGCGGATGCATCCCGAGCATTTCAGCCACATTTGCCTCATCGACACCCCTGGCTACAACCCACCGCTGACGGCCGCCGAGCACAGTCATGGCGACAAGCGCACCGCGATCCAGTTCGCCCGGCAGTCCGACGCGATCGTTTGGTTGATCGGCCTGGACGTCAACGGGACGGTGCCGGACTCGGACCTGGATTTCATCCAGAAGATCGGTGTCGAGCAGCGTCCGGTGTACGTGGTGCTGACCAAGGCCGACCTGAAGGCCATGGACCACATCGAGGACGTCATGGACGAGGTCCGCGAGATTCTGGAAGACACGGGCATTGCGGTGGCAGGCATCAGCGCGTACAGCTCCACCCTGCGCGAAGAGTTGATGTATCAAGGCGTTCCGCTGCTGGAGTATTTCAGCGGGATCAACCAGCGCGGCAACGCCCGCAGTCACCTGGACGGCCGGCTGCGAGAGGTGTTCTCGATGTACGACGGGGCCATCCAGGCCGATATCGACACCATCCGCGCGCAGAAAACCGCCATCAACGGCCTGCGGCTCGACAGCCTGCAAATCGCCGGAGAGGAGGTCTACAAGCGCATGCTCGGCCCCATCGACAAACTCGACACCGCTCCGCTGGAGTGCTGCCTTGAGGAATCACGACAGCTGTACGGGGCGTTCAGCGATGCGGTTCGGCTAACTGTGGAATCATCTGAATCAGAGGTGTGAAGCTGGTTCGGCGAAAACCGCCCCAACACCTTTCTGATCACACAAGTCGTCAAACAAAAACCGTAGAGAGCAATCCTGGTCAGGCAATCTATGTGCTAAAGATTACTCAAACGTTGCTTCGACGACATCAGCGGGTTGCGCAGCGTTGGAAGCACCGCTTGACGTATGAAGGCAAATCACGTGTCCAAGGCAAAGTAAATACTGGAGTAGCGCCTCTATTTATTTCGGTTCAGACCTTACCCTATGTCCTCCTTGGGAGCTGCTTCAACGTGAGCAGGTGTAACCGTCAGCGTGATGGCATCGTCAGATATGGGTTACTAATCCAGTAAAGGAGGCGCACTTAATACCAGCCACTCCACCCAGATTCATATTAGTAATCGCCGTTCGCGATCGCTAACCCCCTGGGAGTAGCGGGGGTAAATCCGGCGGTCTATTTTTATTTTTTTGGAATCAAAAATACCGTGCTAGAGCCATATACAGATGTTGTCGGCTTGCCTGAGGCCCTTTAAATCGCACGCTGCGGCAAGAAGTACTCCCCTCCACTACCAAGCTTGCTCGCGCGGAGCTCCAGTGCCGCCGAGCCCGGATGGACACGATCCCGTTTAGGGTTGTGCCATTGCAATTAGGGTCAACTAGAGTGCGGAGCAAGG
>NZ_BCBJ01000147.1:0-12239 GCF_001320605.1 Pseudomonas sp. NBRC 111133
TTTAATATCGCTGAAAAACAAAGCGGGGAGGCCTATCGGCCTCCCCGCTTCTATATAGCTACACCATCAGACGATCACTCAGCCTTGAGGGTAACCCGGCCAAACGACTTCTTGCCCGCCTGGCACACGTGAGTGGCACCAAGAACAAAGATGAAGTCCTTGTCGACCACTGCACCATCAACCTTCACCGCACCACCACTCAGCAGGTCCCGCGCCTGCGCCGAGTTCTTCACCAGACCAGCCCGGTTCAGCACGGCAGCAATTGGCAAGTCTTCGGCCGCAGCCACTTCGATCTCCGGCAGATCTTCCGGCAGCTCACCTTCCTTCATGCGGTTACCCGCAGCGCGGTGAGCATTGGCCGCAGCCTCTTCACCATGGAAGCGCGCCACAATCTCTTCAGCCAGCTTGATCTTGATGTCACGCGGGTTGGCACCATTGGCAACATCGACACGGAACTGCTCGATCTCTTCCATCGAACGGAAGCTCAGCAGCTCGAAATAGCGCCACATCAAGGTATCCGGGATCGATACCAGCTTGCTGTACATCACCCCCGGCGCTTCCTGGATGCCAACATAGTTGCCCAGCGACTTGGACATCTTCTTCACACCATCGAGCCCCTCGAGCAGCGGCATGGTCACGATGTTCTGCGCTTCCTGGCCATAGGCACGCTGCAGCTCGCGCCCCATCAACAGGTTGAACTTCTGGTCGGTACCCCCCAGCTCGACGTCCGCCTTCAGCGCCACCGAGTCATAGCCTTGCACCAGCGGATAAAGGAACTCGTGAATGGCAATTGGCTGGTTGGTGGTATAGCGCTTGTCGAAGTCGTCGCGCTCCAGCATGCGCGCCACGGTGTACTGCGACGCCAGGCGAATGAAGTCGGCCGGGGTCAGCTTGTCCATCCAGGTAGAGTTGAACGCGACCTCGGTCTTGGCCGGATCGAGAATCTTGAACACCTGCTGCTTATAGGTCTCAGCATTGTCCAGAACCTGTTCACGGGTCAGCGGCGGGCGTGTGGCGCTCTTGCCGCTCGGGTCACCGATCATGCCGGTGAAGTCACCGATCAGGAAGATGACCTGGTGGCCCAGCTCCTGGAACTGGCGCAGCTTGTTGATCAACACCGTGTGACCCAGGTGCAGGTCAGGGGCGGTCGGGTCGAAGCCGGCCTTGATACGCAGAGGTTGGCCGCGCTTGAGCTTCTCCACCAGTTCCGACTCGACCAGTACTTCTTCCGCACCGCGCTTGATAAGCGCCAGCTGCTCTTCAACCGACTTCATAGACAAACCCGCAAGGCTCAGATTCAGGGGGAGCCAACCATACAAGATCGGCCGTCAATTACAAGTTTCGCAAAGGAATGTGACCCGGATACGGGGTTGCGGCGTCTACGCGCCCTTGCGTGAAAGTGGATTTGGTTATATTTTATACAGTTATTTCATCTTCATCATGTCATTCATCTTTTCCATTTCACCTTTTTCAAAGTCACCTTGCCCATGACCAACGAACCGCCTAAAGCGCCCCCGCTTTATCCGAAGAGCCATCTGTTGGCCGCCAGCGGCATCGCCGCCCTGCTCAGCCTGGCTTTGCTGGTATTTCCCTCCAGCGAAGTGGAAGCCAAGAAAACCACCCTCAACCTCGAGCTGGAAGGCCCCGCCGAGCAGTTGAAAGACGAATCCCGCGCTGCGCCTCTGGTGCAGGCACAAGGTGAGCAAGGCTCGCCCTTCGCCCAGATCGAAGACGCTACCCCCGATACCCAGAAGGCCGAACAGCAAGCCCCTGCCGCCGAGCCGGTCGCCGAAGCAGCCAAGGAACCTGGCCACCGCGAAGTCACCGTGGCCCGTGGCGACACGCTGTCCACCCTGTTTGCCAAGGTTGGCCTACCGGCCAATGCAGTGCATGACCTGCTGGCCAGCAACAAGCAGGCCAAGCAGTTCAGCCAGCTCAAGCACGGCCAGGTACTGCAGTTCGAACTCGACAAGGACGGCCAGTTGGCCAGCCTGCACAGCAAGGTCAGCAACCTCGAAACCATTCGCCTGACCAAGACCGCCAAGGGCTACACCTTCAACCGTGAAATCAGCAAGCCGGTCGTGCGTACCGCCTACGCCCATGGCGTGATCAAAAGCTCTCTGTCGGCTTCGGCCCAGCGCGCCGGCCTGTCTCACAGCATGACCATGGACATGGCCCGCGTGCTGGGTTACGACATCGACTTCGCCCAAGATATTCGCCCAGGCGATGAATTCGACGTGGTCTACGAGCAGAAGGTGATGGACGGCAAAGTCGTCGGCACCGGCAATATCCTGTCCGCCCGCTTCACCAACCGGGGCAAAACCTACACTGCCGTGCGCTACACCAACAAGCAGGGCAACACTACCTACTACACCGCCGACGGCAACAGCCTGCGCAAGGCATTCATCCGTACCCCGGTGGATTTTGCCCGCATCAGTTCGCGCTTCTCCGCCGGCCGCAAGCACCCGATCCTGAACAAGATCCGTGCCCACAAAGGCGTCGACTACGCCGCCCCACGCGGTACGCCAATCAAGGCAGCGGGTGACGGCCGCATCGAACTGGCCGGGCGCCGTGGCGGTTACGGCAACACCGTGATCATCCAGCACGGCAACCGTTACAAGACGCTGTACGGCCACATGCAGGGCTTTGCCAAAGGCATCAAGACCGGCAGCACCGTGAAACAGGGTCAGATCATTGGTTACATCGGCACCACTGGCCTGTCCACCGGCCCACACCTGCACTACGAGTTCCAGGTCAATGGCGTGCACGTCGACCCGCTGAGCCAGAAGGTACCGATGGCCGACCCGATCGCCAGGAACGAGCGCCAGCGCTTCCTGCAGCAGAGCCAGCCGCTGATCGCCCGCATGGATCAGGAAAAGGCCACCCTGCTCGCAGCGAACAAGCGCTAAGCCATGGCGCTCTACCTGGGGGTAATGTCCGGCACCAGCCTCGATGGCCTGGACCTTGCCCTGATCGAACAAGGCGAGCAGCCTGAACTGCTCGCCACGCACTACCTGCCCATGCCCGTCGACCTGCGCCAGGAACTGCTTGCGCTATGTAGCAGCGGCCCTGACGAGATCGCTCGTGCGGCTCTGGCGGAAAATCGCTGGGCCAACCTGGCAGGCGAAGGCATCCGCCAACTGCTGGCTCGCCAGGGCCTGCAGGCCGATGCCGTCCGCGCCATCGGCAGCCACGGCCAGACCATTCGCCACGAGCCTGCGCGCGGCTTTACCGTTCAGATCGGTAACCCGGCATTGCTCGCCGAGCTTACCGGCATCAGCGTGGTCGGCGACTTTCGCCGGCGCGATGTGGCGGCCGGTGGTCAAGGTGCGCCGCTGGTGCCGGCCTTCCACGAAACCCTTTTCGGCCATCTCGGCAAGCGTCTGGCAGTCTTGAACGTGGGCGGTTTCAGCAACCTCAGCCTGATCGAGCAAGACAAGCCGGTCCAAGGTTTCGACTGCGGCCCCGGTAACGTGTTGCTGGATGCCTGGATCGAGCGCAAGCACGGCCAGGCCTATGATGCCGATGGTGCCTGGGCAGCGTCTGGCGTGGTGCAGGCCGGCTTGCTCAGCGCATTGCTGGCCGACCCGTTCTTCGCCGGCAGCGGCCCGAAGAGCACGGGCCGCGAGGTGTTCAACCTACCTTGGCTGGATGGCCACCTGGCTCGCCTGCCTGCCTACCGCGATGAGGATGTGCAGGCGACACTGCTTGAGCTGACCGCACGCAGCATCATCGACTCGCTGGTGAACGCCCAACAAGGCACCGAAGCACTGTTGGTATGTGGTGGCGGCGCACGCAACGGTGCGCTCATGGCCCGCCTCGGCCAGTTGCTGCCTGAAGCCCGCGTCACCAGCACTGGCGCCCACGGCGTTGACCCAGACTGGGTAGAGGCCATGGCTTTCGCCTGGCTGGCCCATTGCTGTCTGGAAGGCATCCCCGCCAACCGCCCCAGCGTCACTGCCGCCAAGGGCCTGCGCGTACTGGGCGCAATCTACCCGGCCTAACCGCTACGCCAAAAAGCAAAACGCCGCGCAATTGCGCGGCGTTTTCATATGGCCAGGCCTCAGATCGAGAACGAAGACCCGCAACCGCAAGTGGTCGCGGCATTCGGGTTCTTGATCACGAAACGCGAGCCTTCCAGGCCTTCCTGGTAGTCCACTTCAGCGCCGGCCAGGTACTGGAAGCTCATTGGGTCGACCACCAGCGACACGCCCTCACGCTCGACGACGGTGTCGTCTTCGGCCACATCCTCATCGAAAGTGAAGCCGTACTGGAAGCCCGAGCAACCGCCACCGGTCACGAACACCCGCAACTTCAGACGTTCATTGCCTTCCTCATTGACCAGGTTCTTCACTTTCTGGGCTGCCCCATGGGTGAATTCCAGACCGGTAGGGGTGAAGGTTTCGACGCTCATGTTGATTCTCCCGGCGCGGTAGCCGTCTTAAAACTCGATGACGCGCATTATCCGCTTCTCCGAGAAAATTGGTCAAGAATTGTGCGGCTTTAGTCGCGACATACAAAAAGGCCCGCACGACGCGGGCCTTTTCAAAGCAACGATGCTTACGGCAGCAGGCCAGCATGGGACAAGCCCATGCGCTCGTCCAAACCGAACAGGATGTTCAGGTTCTGCACCGCCTGGCCCGACGCGCCCTTAACCAGGTTGTCGATCACAGACAGCACCACCACCAGGTCACCACCCTGCGGGCGGTGAACGGCAATGCGGCAGACGTTGGCGCCGCGCACGCTACGGGTTTCCGGGTGGCTGCCCGCTGGCATCACGTCGACGAACGGCTCATCGGCGTAGCGCTTCTCGAACAGCGCCTGCAGGTCGACCGAAGTATCGACGACATTTGCGTACAGGGTGGCGTGGATACCACGGATCATCGGCGTCAGGTGCGGCACGAAGGTCAGACCGATGTCCTTGCCAGCGGCCAGGCGCAGGCCCTGGCTGATTTCCGGCAGGTGGCGATGCCCCTTGACCGCGTAGGCCTTCATGCTTTCGCCGGCTTCGCAGAACAGCGAACCCACTGCCGCACCACGGCCAGCGCCGCTGACACCCGACTTGCAGTCGGCGATCAGGCGCGACGGGTCGGCCAGGCCCGCTTCCAGCAGCGGCAGGAAGCCCAGCTGGGTGGCGGTCGGGTAGCAACCCGGCACTGCAATCAGGCGCGCCTGGCGGATCTTCTCGCGGTTGACTTCAGGCAGGCCGTACACCGCGTCCTTGAGCAGTTCTGGAGCACCGTGCGGCTGACCGTACCACTTGCCCCACTCGGTGGCATCCTGCAGGCGGAAGTCGGCCGACAGGTCGATCACCTTGGTGCCGGCTGCCAGCAGCTCACCGGCCAGTGCATGGGCAACACCGTGCGGGGTGGCGAAGAACACCACGTCACAGACAGCCAGGGTCTTGCTGTCCGGCACGCTGAACGCCAGCCCGTCATAGTGGCCGCGCAGGTTCGGGTACATGTCCGCCACCGCCACGCCCGCCTCGGAGCGCGAAGTGATGACCGCCACTTCGGCCTGTGGATGCTGTGCCAGCAGACGCAACAGTTCGACGCCGGTGTAACCCGTGCCGCCGACGATACCGACCTTGATCATAACGCTTGCCCCTTATCAACGAGCCGTCTGGAAAGCGCACGATAATAGGGGCGCAAGGCGCCTGTAACAACTCTTCGGGTGACCCTTCGGGCGCTTGACCACTACTATCTGACGACCGTGAATACCTGAAGGAACTCCCTCCATGCTCTACCTATGGATCAAAGCGCTGCATATCGTCAGCGTGGTCTGCTGGTTCGCCGGCCTTTTCTACCTGCCCAGGCTGTTCGTCTACCACGCCCAAAGCCAGGACAGCATCAGCCAGGACCGCTTCGTGACCATGGAGCGCAAGCTGTACCGCGGCATCATGAACCCGGCGATGATCGCCACCTACGTGTTCGGCGCGTGGATGCTCTACCTCACCCCCGGCTGGCTGAGCCAGGGCTGGCTGCATGCCAAACTGACACTTGTCATCCTGCTGACCGGCTACCATCACGTGTGCGGGGCCCAGCGCAAACGCTTCGCCAGCGGTACCAACACCCGCAGCCACGTCTACTATCGCTGGTTCAACGAAGTGCCCGTGCTGTTCCTGCTGGGTATCGTAATTCTGGTGGTGGTCAAACCGTTCTGACATAGCCGCCCGCTCAAGGAGCCTTGCCATGTCGCTACCCGCCTCGCTCGAACAACGCCTGCGTCTACCCGTGGTCGCCGCACCGATGTTCCTGATTTCCAACCCCCAACTGGTGCTGGCCTGCTGTACCAGCGGCGTGGTGGGCAGCTTCCCGGCCCTGAACCAGCGTGACAGTGCCGGCTTCAAGGCCTGGCTGGAGGAGATCGAGGCAGGTCTTGCGCAAATGCATGCGCCCGCGCCCTACGCGGTCAATCTGATCGTGCACCCGACAAACCCGCGCCTGCAGGCTGACCTGGCGTTGTGCGTGGAACACCGCGTGCCGATCGTGATCACCAGCCTGGGCGCAGTGAAGGAAGTGGTCGATGCCGTGCACAGTTACGGTGGGCTGGTGTTCCACGATGTCACCACCCGCCGGCATGCCGAGAAGGCTGCTGAAGCAGGTGTCGACGGCCTGATTGCGGTCGCCGCTGGCGCGGGAGGCCACGCGGGGACCTGGAACCCCTTCGCCCTGGCCGCAGAGATACGCCAGTTCTTCGATAAAACCCTGCTGCTGGCCGGTTGCCTCAACCACGGCTACGAGATCCTGGCCGCGCAATTGCTGGGAGCAGACCTGGCGTACATGGGCACACGCTTCATTGCCACCACAGAAAGCCAGGCCCAGGATACCTACAAGCAGATGCTGCTCGATGCCCATGCTGCCGATATCATCCACACCCCAGCAGTGTCCGGCATCCCCGCCAGTTTCCTACGCCCGAGCCTGGAACAGGCCGGCTATGACATGAACGCCCTTAAGGGCGGCCACGAGCCCGGCAAGCTCAAGCCGATCGACGACGAAGCCAAAGCCTGGAAGACCGTATGGTCGGCAGGCCAGGGCGTTGGCGAAATACACGATCTGCCCAACGCCAGTGCATTGATCGAGCGGCTCCACAATGAGTACCGGGAAGCCCTGAAGCGCTGCCAGGCCCTGCAAGCCCGCACCTTGTAGCAAAAGGCCACACCTTGCCCGGCCAAGCTGTACACTAGGCGCCCTCTTCCGCCCCCAGGAGCCTTGCATGACCCGTTACGCCATGATCACTGGTGCTTCCAGCGGCCTGGGCCTGGCCCTGGCGGAAGCCCTGGCACGGCGCGGGCGCAACCTGATCCTGGTGGCACGCCAGCGAGAAACGCTGGAACCGGTGGCCATCGAGCTGACCCAACGCTTTGGTGTCGAGGTACTGTTTCGCGCCTGCGACCTCAGCCAGCCGCTACGCCTGTCTGGCTTCGTGCTGGAGCTGGAAGAAGGCGAGCGGCGTATCGACCTGCTTGTAAACTGCGCCGGCCTGCGTACCTACGGGCCGTTCCTGGCCCATGAGTGGGCCGACGAGCAGGACCTGCTGGAGGTCAACGTACTGGCCCTGAGCCGCCTGTGTCACGCCATCGGCAACCTGATGGCCGTACAGGGCGGCGGGCAGATCCTCAACGTCGCAGGCCTGGCCGGGGTCGCCCCTGGCCCATGGATGGCAGCCTATGCCGCCAGCAAGGCGTACGTACTGAGTTTTTCCCAGGCCCTGCGCGAAGAGCTCAAGCGCACCGGCATCAAGGTTTCGGTGCTATGCCCCGGCCCGGTCCGCTCCTCGCGCCGGCGCATACCACGGCTCGATGGCAAACCACGCTGCCTAAGCCCCGAGGAAGTAGCGTTGTACACCGTGCGTGCGCTGGACAAGAACCGCGCACTGATCCTGCCCGGCCGGCGCAACCGCTGGCTGGCATTTGCCCCGCGCCTGCTGCCACGCTGGCTGCTGCGCAAGCTGGCCGGGGCCATCCACCGTCGCTATTGCCCGGTCGGCATGGAATAGGCACTGGGCGAGCGGCACCCGGCTGAGTACACTCGGCCCGACCCTCACCATGGAGCAAGTGCTGTGGACGATCTTTTCCTCAAAATCATCAACCGGGAAATCCCGGCGGATATCATCTACGAAGACGACCAGATCCTGGCCTTCAAGGACATTGCACCCGCGGCACCGGTACATTTTCTGGTCATCCCGAAAAAGCACATCCGCACGCTCAATGACCTGACCGAAGAAGACAAGGCCCTGGCTGGCCACATCCTGTTCACCGCCCAGCGCCTGGCTGTCGAGCAGGGCTGCGAGGAAGGTTTCCGCGTGGTCATGAACTGCAACCCGAAAGGCGGCCAGACTGTCTACCACATCCATATGCATGTGCTTGGCCAGCGCCAGATGAACTGGCCACCGGGCTGATCCACGGCAAGCGACCCCGCCGCTATTGCGGTAAACTGTCGGGCACATTCTTGCGGAGGTGCCCGATGGCTACCGAACGTCACTACTCGCCGCTCGACCGCTTGTTGCTGCAGGCTGATACCGCCATGCGCACCTTGCTGCCCTTCAGCGGCCAACCCGCCCGGCCATCGCCGGCCATCGTCCAGCCAGACGTCGACCTCGACGAGCAGCAGACCCGCCACATCGCCGGGCTGATGCGCATCAACCACACCGGTGAAGTGTGCGCCCAGGCGCTGTACCAGGGCCAGGCCCTGACCGCCAAGCTGCCCGAAGTGCGCAAGGCCATGGAGCACGCCGCCGAGGAAGAAGTGGACCACCTGGCCTGGTGCGAGCAACGCATTCGCCAGCTGAACAGCCACCCGAGCGTGCTCAACCCCCTATTCTACGGCATGTCGTTCGGCATCGGCGCGCTCGCCGGGCTGGTCAGCGACAAGGTCAGCCTAGGTTTCGTCGCCGCCACCGAGCACCAGGTGTGCAAGCACCTCGACGAGCACCTGGAGCAGATCCCGCACGAAGACGAAAAGTCCCGGGCCATTCTCGAACAGATGCGCATCGATGAGGAACAGCACGCCGAGTCCGCACTGGAAGCTGGCGGTTATCGCTTCCCTGCCCCGGTTCGCTTTGGCATGAGCCTGTTGGCCAAGGTCATGACCAAGAGCACCTACCGTATCTGAAGGCATCACCATGACGGATCGATTCGACGCCAAGGACCTGGCGCGCGCCGTGCAAGCCGGCATTCTCCAGCCGGGGCAGGAGCAGGCCCTGCTGGCTTTCCTGCGCCAGCAACCGGCCCAACGTGGCAGCTTCCAGCTGGCCCATGTCGCCTTCTACTTTGGCGCGATGCTGATCATGGCGGCCATGGGCTGGCTGCTCACCGAGGCGTGGATGCGCATCGGCGACTGGGCGCTGCTGGTCATTGCCAGCCTCTATATCCTGCTGCTTACGCTGTTCGCCGTTAACCTGCAACGGCGCGTACAGCCCATCGCGGCCGGGGTGTTGGCGGCGGTAGCCGTCAGCATCGTCCCGCTCGCGGTGTTCGCCATCGAACGCTTGGCCGGTTGGTGGCCGCTGGATGACGCACAGGTGGACTATCACCAGTACTACACCTACGTACAGGGCGGCTGGCTGGCGATGGAAGCAGCGACGGTAGTTGCCGGGCTGCTGATGCTGCGGCTGATCCCCTACCCGTTCATCGTCATGCCAATGGCCGTGGCCTTGTGGTTCATGTCCATGGATTTGAGCGAATGGTTCTTCGGCTCACCGTTCAGCTGGGAGCAACGTCGCGAGGTTTCGCTGTGGTTCGGGCTGGGTTTACTGGTGGTATTCCTGGTGATAGACGGTCGCACGCGAGAGGACTACGCCCGCTGGGGCTACCTGGCCGGGCTGGCGGCATTCTGGGGTGGGTTGACGCTGCTGGACAGCGGCAGTGAGTTGGGCAAGGCCATGTACTGCCTGATCAACATTTTGCTGATGGGGATGGCGGTGCTGTTGCGCCGGCCAGTGTTCATGGTGTTCGGGGCGCTGGGGGTGGCGGCTTACCTCGGGTATTTATCGTACGAGGTGTTTGCCGAATCGCTGCTGTTCCCGGTGGTGTTGACCCTGATCGGGTTGGGAGTTATCGGGTTGGGGCTGGTTTATCAGAAGCGGCGGGAGCGGTTGAGCCAAGTGATGCGAGGATGGTTGCCAGGGTGGGTGCAAGCTGCACTGCCGGCGCTTCGGCGCTGATATTGCCGTGGCTGCGATGGGCCGCAAAGCGGCCCCAAGATCTCAGCTTTAACCCAGCTCTACGATTTCATACCCATGGGTAATCTCAACCCCTGCACGCTCGAGCATGATCGAAGCCGAGCAGTACTTCTCCGCCGACAGCTCCACCGCCCGCTTGACCTGGGCTTCTTTCAACGCACGGCCTTTCACCACGAAATTCATGTGAATCTTGGTGAACACCTTTGGGTCTTCGCTGGCACGCTCGGCTTCCAGAAAGGCCTCGCAGCTTTCCACTGCCTGGCGCGATTTCTTCAGGATGCTCACCACGTCAAAGCTGCTGCAGCCACCCAGGCCCAACAGCAGCATTTCCATCGGGCGCACACCCAGGTTGCGGCCGCCGGCCTCGGGCGGGCCGTCCATCACGACGACATGGCCACTCCCCGATTCGCCGAGGAACATGGCCTCACCGGCCCACTGGATACGTGCCTTCATCTACCCGGACTCCTGATTTTCGGAAAAGGGTGTCAGCTTAGACCTTGTGCGCCTGTGGGAAAAGTACGAGAGGTGTCGGTTTAGTACCGAAACATCCTGTAGTGTCTGATAAGCTGGCGCCAAATGACTGGCGCTCTCCGCCAGCCAACCTCTATAAAAAGCCTATGCGTCGTATCGAACAGGATTTCGTGATGGTTGCCTCCGCCCTACCCGCCAAAATCAAGAATATCGACAAGCTGCTGGTGCACTGCCAGCGCCGCCGCTATACCGCCAAAAGCAACATCATCTGCGCCGGCGACCGGGCCGAGACACTGTCGTTCATCATCCAGGGTTCGGTGACCATCCTCATCGAAGACGACGATGGGCATGAAATGATCATTGCCTACCTCAACAATGGCGATTTCTTCGGCGAGCTGGGCCTGTTCGAACCCGTTGAAGGTGAACAGCAGCGCAGTGCCTGGGTACGGGCCAAGACCGAGTGCGAAGTGGCCGAGATCAGTTACGAGAAGTTTCGCGAACTGGCGCGCCAGGACCCGGAAATCCTCTACGCCCTCGGCAGCCAGATGGCCCAGCGCCTGCGCAACACCACGCGCAAAGTCGGCGACCTGGCCTTTTTCGACGTGACCGGGCGGGTTGCCCGCTGCCTGCTGGAGCTGTGCAAGCAGCCTGATGCCATGACCCACCCCGACGGCATGCAGATCAAGATTACCCGTCAGGAAATCGGCCGTATCGTCGGTTGCTCGCGGGAAATGGTCGGCCGCGTCCTCAAGGACCTTGAAGAGCGCAGCCTGGTGCAGGTCAAGGGCAAGACCATGGTCGTCTACGGTACCCGTTAGTCGTCGGGCAGGTCTGCCAGCACCTTGGCGTAGGCCTGTGACAGGCGCTCGAACCAGGGCGCCTCGGGTGCCACTTCATGCAAGGCGATGTGCGCGTCGGCGCGACAGCGTTGCTCCAGCTCGCAGCACTCATTGAAGCGGTTGACCGCCGCCACCATCGACTCACGTTCGTTGTCCAGCAGCAACGCACCGTGCACCAGCACCACCGGGCGTTTGCCGCCCAGCCCTTGGCGCCAGCGCTGGGCAGTGCCCACCAGCTTGCGGCCATTGAGGTTGACGTTGTAGCGGCCATCGCAGAACGCCCCGTCAATTTCCCCCACCGACGCTACCCCACCCCACTCGCGCAGCACATCGCACAGCGGCAGGCACAAACGTTCGTAGGCGTTCTCGATGCGGCCATGGTCACCTTCGCTGCGCGGGGCGACATAGACCAGTGCAACGTTCACGGTCGAATGCGACTGCGGTACCGGCTCGCCGCCCGTCTCACGCAGCAGCACCGGCCAGCCGGCAATCGCCAGCTCCGAGCAGGCGGCCTCGAAGTTGTCCAGACGGCTCATGCGCCGGGGCATGACCAGGGCATGGTCGGTGGGGCGCCAGAACAGCACGCCACTGTCGCGTTCGCCGCGGCACACGGCGGCCAGCAGTTCCTGTTCGGCGTGCAGGCCTTGTTCGACGGTCAGGGCCAGGGGGTGATCGGTCATTGATCCACCTTTGATATTGTTATTGATGGCCTCTCCGCGGCGGTCCGGCGCGAGAGACCATGACAGG
>NZ_BCBJ01000148.1:0-10465 GCF_001320605.1 Pseudomonas sp. NBRC 111133
CCGATGCCCGAGCTGGCACCGGTGACCACAGCCAGGCGATTGTCGAATTCGTTGTGCTGCATGGTTTGTCCTTGCATTCAGTGGGTGAGCACTGTGCTGAACACAAACCATGCCAGTATATAAGTTGTTTAAAAACAGTAGGTTGTGATTTTTGTTGTCGTTATGACCTGGAGTTTTTGTGGTCGCGGTGACTCATCGGTGGTCGCGATGACCCGGCCAGGCGAGCGCATTGCCTCCAGGCTCGTTCCGCATAGAATGCGCAGTGGGGACAATCGGTAAAATGTTCTGCACGGACGGATAAAACCACTGTGCGCATTCGCGGCAGGATAACAGCCATGCCAGGCGCCTTTGTGGCGTTCACGCGTTGAGGGCATCGAGGCGGAGGCGCATGGCGCGCTTCCCGTAACCAGGGGGCATGTACAGTGATCAAGCTATCGAAACGCCACGGGCACCATCTTTTTGCGTTGTTGCAGTCGGCCATTACCTGTGCGATTGCCTCGGCAATTGCCAGCCGTCCGCTGTTTCCCGTGGAACGGTTCATGGGGCACTGGTCGAAGGCCTGGGTGTTGTCCTGGCTGATGATGATTCCGGTGGTGCTGTTGATCGCGCCCTGGCTTCGGCGCCTGGTCAATTACCTGACCGACAGCGACAACCTCTGAGCCCACCGCGCAGCGATGGCATCGGCGGGCCTGAGTGAAAACGCCTACAGGGTGAAAAACGATGACGGCACTCGCGAGCGTTTCCGTACGCCGGGGCAAGCCTTCTCGCCTGGGGAACAGGTACGCATCGACGGCATTCGCCTTGTTCACTAGCAGCCCTGGCCCGAACGGCGCCCCGGCCATCATCCATGGGCGCCGTTCGCGCGGACAGCTTCAATCGAGCAGCCAGTCGCTCATCTCGCCCAGGTCACGTACTTCACGGGTCGGGGTGGCGCCCAATTCATCGAACACGGCCCCCTGACGATTGACCCAGCACACCGGAAAGCCGAAGTGCCGGGCGCCGGTCGCATCCCAACTGTTGGACGAGACGAACAGCAGCCTGTCCCTGGGGATGGCCATGGTTTGTTCGGCCAGGCTGTAGACGCGGTTGTCCGGCTTGAACACCTTGACCGTTTCGACACTGATCAGGTGGTCGAATGCCCAGCCCATGTCCGAGTGGCTGACGACCTGCTCGATGGAGTGGTGCGAGCCGTTGGAGGCGATGGCCATGGGCAGGCCGCTTGCTTTCAGCCGCCGCAAGGCCGCGGTCGTGTCCGGGTGGGGAGCCAGGTGCAGGTAGGCCTGGCCGAGCTGCCGCAGAGTGGTTTCATCCGTGGCGAGCCCCAGGTGCTTGCAGGTGTAGCGCAGGGCTTCTTCGGTTCGTTGCTCGAAGCTGGCATAGCGGCCCATGAGGCTGCTCAGCCAGGTGTATTCGAGCTGCTTCTGTCGCCACAGGCGGGAGATGGCCTCACCCTGGCCCGGGTAGGCGCTTTCGCAGGCCTGGACGACGGAGTGCACGTCGTACAACGTGCCGTAGAGATCAAAAACGATGCCTTCAATGGGTTGCATGCCACACCTCTCTGGGGATCGTGTCCGGGGGTCAGCGTGCGCTGGGCACGCTGACCCGGTGAGGCTTACGCCGGGTAGTTGGAGGGGAACAGCGCGCGGCGCATCTGCTCGTCGAGGTCTTTCTTGAAGGCGTGGTCCTTGCCCACTTCACGGGCACGGGCCGCCGCCGGGCGCGCATCGATGGCCTGGAACCAGCGCTGGATGTTGGGGTAGGCGGCCAGCGGGTCGCTTTCGCCCTTGAGCACGCGCGAGGCACGGTCGATCCAGCCCCAGGCTGAGATGTCCGCCAGGGTGTAGCTGTCGCCCACGATGTAGTCGCGCCCGGCGAGGTGCTCATCCAGCACCTGGTAGTGCCGTTCGGCTTCGCGCCGGTAACGGTTGATTGCATAGGGGATGCTCTCCGGCGCGGCATACTGGAAGTGCACGGCCTGGCCGGAGAACGGCCCGATACCCGTGGCGATGAACATCAGCCACGACAGCAGTTCGGGTTTGTCGGTCGGCGCGCCCATGAGCTGCCCGGTCTTTTCGCCGAGGTAGAGCAGGATGGCGGTCGAATCGAACACCCGTGCCTCGCGGCCACCGGGGCCTTCGCTGTCGACGATGGCCGGGACCTTGCCATTGGGGTTGATGGCCCGGAACTGCGCGGTGTGCTGTTCGCCCTTGCCGGTATCGAGAGGAACCAGCTGGTAGGGCAGCCCGGTTTCTTCCAGAAACAGGGCGACCTTGGCCGGGTTGGGCGTGGGGTGGTAGTAGAAATGAATCATGCGGGTGGGGTCCTGTCTTGTGTTTTAGATCGTTCGATCTAGAATAGGGCCGTCTACAGAAAAAGGGCAACACCTGTGTTGGCCTGGCAATGGGAGTACGGATGGCTCGGCCAAGAGAGTTCGATGAGAGGGCGGTGCTCGATGCAGCCGTTCAATGTTTCTGGGCCCGTGGCTATGAGGCCACTTCGGTGCGTGACCTGGCCCAGGGCATGGGGCTGACCAGTGCCAGCCTGTACAACGCTTTTGGCGACAAGCGCTCGCTGTATCGCCGTGCGCTGGACCATTACGTCGAAGAGGGTTTTGCCGACCGGGTGCGGCGATTCGAAGGCGTCCTGCCGCCGCGCCAGGCCATCGAGGCGTTCTTCGACGAGATACTCGAACGCTCGCTCAACGACCCCCAGCACAAGGGTTGCATGCTGGTGAATTCCGCCCTTGAGGCCTCACCGGACGACCCCGACTTCCAGCGCGCCGTGGCTGCTGTCCTGATACAGATCGAGGCCTTTTTCCGGCGCTGCGTGCTGGCCGGCCAGCACAGCGGCGCCATTACCTGCGCGCAGCCGGCGGACGATCTGGCGCGCCTGCTGCTGGGCATTCTCCTGGGCGTTCGCGTCCTGGCCCGAACGCGGCCGGAGCGTGAACTGCTCGAAGGCATGGTACGGCCAGCGCTGACCCTGCTTGACAGTCACTTGAACCTTCACGGGGACCACCAACGATGATCGAGCTCTACTACTGGCCAACACCCAACGGCCACAAGATCACCCTGTTTCTGGAAGAGGCCGGCCTGGACTACCGCATCCACCCGGTGGATATCAGCGCGGGCGACCAGTTCAAGCCCGATTTCCTCGCGTTCTCGCCGAACAACCGCATGCCCGCCATCATCGACACTGCGCCGGCCGATGGCGGGGAAGCAGTGACGGTGTTCGAATCCGGCGCCATCCTGCTGTACCTGGCGGAAAAAACCGGGTTGTTCCTGCCCACCGACCTGCGTGGCCGCAAGACGGTGACGGAATGGCTGTTCTGGCAAATGGGCGGGCTTGGGCCGATGGCCGGGCAGAACCATCATTTCGGGATCTATGCACCGGAAAAGATCCCCTACGCGATCAACCGCTACGTCAACGAAACCAACCGCCTCTATGGCGTGCTGGATCGTCGCCTGGCGGACAGCACCTTCGTTGCCGGCGAGCAGTACAGCATTGCCGACATGGCGTGCTACCCCTGGATCGTGCCGTGGAAGAACCAGCAGCAGAACCTCGACGACTTCCCCCATGTGCGCCGCTGGTTCGAGGCCATCGCCCAGCGCCCGGCCACGGTCAGGGCCTACGCCAGGGGTGAGCCGTTCTCCAGCCGCCCGACGGTGACCGAGGCGGGCAAGAAGATCCTCTTCGGGCAGACGGCGGGCAATGTACCGGCCGGGCAATGAGCCCCTGAGCCTGCCGTACCTGCCGTAATAGCCTTGATGCATTCAGCCGTGGGCCTCGGTTCCTGCCCCTCTCTCATAAACGGTAGAGGGGCACGGAGCGCCCACGACCTGAAGCGCACAGCATTGCCTGCGCCAGTCGCATTCAGCGAATGCGCAGCAGCCTGTCCAGCGACCACGCCCCGGCGCCCCGGCCGATGATGACCAGCAGCAATCCGGCCCAGGACAGGTGCGTTGGCCAGGCATCGGGGTAGACGAATACCTGGATGACCGCAGTCATGCCCAGCAGCGCCAGGGCAGACAGGCGCGAGAACAGGCCGACGATCAGCAGCAGCGGAAACACATGCTCGGCATAGGTCGCCAGGTGGGCGGCCAGGTGCGGTGACAGCAGCGGCAGGGCGTATTCGCTACGAAACAGCTCATAGGTACCGGGGGTGATGGTCAACAGCCCCTCGACCTTGGTGCGCCCCGAGAGAAAGAAGATCGCCGCAACGCTGATGCGCGCCACCAGGCTGAGCGTCGAGTCGCTGATCAGGCGCTGAAGCAGGTCGCACACCTGGTCCCAGCGTTGACGCACTGTGGCGCGGCTGTTGTTGGACGACGGCTGGGTGATATCCATGGCTATTTCCTTCATGCAAGAACAAGGGGAGAGAACACGCGGGCACCCAGCAAGCGGCTGAGCAGGTCGGTAAAGTCCAGGTCGCCTTGCCGCTGCAAGGCCAGGGCCGAGGCCCGCTCCAGATCGTGTCCGGCAGCGCAGGCGTCCAGAAACACGCAGCCAGCGGGTTCGAGCGCGTGCCAGGTGACGCCATCGCAATGGCCCACCAGCAAAGCGCCTTCGCCCTGCCAGGGCAGGTTGTCAGGCAGGTCCACCCCTTCGCGGTTGCAGCGCCAGAGGCTGTAGATCGGTTGCTCGTCGAACCACCGCCAGCGTGCGCTGGCGCGCGGGCGCAGGTGACAGGTTGCCAGTGCCTCGGGCGACACGCCGGCCAGGCTGGCAAGTTCCAGCGCGGGCTCCTGCACGGCACAGAAGGCCTCTATCCACAGGTAGTCGAGTTGGGCCACCGGGCCCAGGTAGGGCAGCTCCCGGGCCGGCTCGAAGGCCGCGAGAAACGCGGGAAAGTCCGCCCCGTAGAAGATCAGGCGGGCATCGCTTGGTGCGCAGGCGTTGGCATGAACGACCGCCGCCGCGCGCAGCCAGTCACGGCCGACCAGGCGTTCGACGCTGGGGAAGTTGTCACACAGCGCCTCGACGCAGCCCTTGAGTACGGTATTGCGGTACACCTGAAAGCCGGGTTGCGCGGTGAGGGCGGACAGTTCCGGGGCGGCACGTACCTGCAAGGCCTCGATGAAGGCGTCCTGGAAGTGTTCGAGACGTCTGATCATTGCGTCGCTCCCAGTCGGTCGAGCATGGCCTGGGCGTGCGCGCGTTCGCCGAGCAATGCCGTGAACGCGGGTACGTTGTCATCGCGCTCGATCAGCGTCGGGCGCGGGCCGATGCGCTGGATCAAGCGCTGATACAGGGCCCAGACCGGGTCAGCGACCGGGGCGTCGTGGGAGTCGATGAGCAACGCACCGCCGGCGTCATGGCTGTGCCCCGCCAGATGAATCTCCGCGACGGCCTGGCCCGGGAAGCGATCGATGTAGGCGGCCGGATCAAAATCGATGTTGTGCGCGCTGACGTGCACGTTGTTGATGTCGAGCAGCAGGGCGCAACCAGTGCGCTGCGTCAGCTCGGTGAGAAAGTCGATTTCATCCCAGTCGTGGCCGTCCAGGTGCAGGTAATGGCTGGGATTTTCGATGGCAATGCTGCGCCCCAGGGCATCCTGGGTACGCTGTATGTTGTCTGCGATGCGTACCAGGGCCTCGTGGCTGCGCGGGAATGGCAACAGGTCCGGGTAATAGTGATTGCGCCAGGTGGACCAGGCGAGGTGTTCGGATACCAGCGCCGGTCGCACGTGGTCTGCCAGCCTGCGCAGGCGCTGGAGGTGCGTCGGGTCGGGGGCGGCGTCCGCCGCCAGGGACAGGGAGACCCCGTGCAGCGACAGCGGATGCCGTTCGCCCACCGCTTCCAGGTGGGCCAGGCGAGCACCGCCAACCATGTAGTTCTCTGGGTGGACCTCAAACCACAGCCCGGCTGCGCTGCAGTCCCGGGCGGCGTCGTAGTGCTCGGCCTTCAAACCAAGGCCGGCACCCAGTGGCATAGGAGCGTGCATGATCGGCGGCGCCTGCGCTCAGGACTTGATCGGCGTGAGCGAGCCCATGCCCTTGGGGGTCTTGATCGAGGTGCAGGTGCCTGCCGGGACGTTCTTCCAGGCATTGCCCTGGTAGTCGACCTTGGAGGTGCCGGCGCAGCTGGTGCCGGCACCGGCGGCGCAGTCGTTCTTGCCGGCCAGGGAGACGCCGTAGCATTTTTCCACGCTTGGCGTGGCCTGGTTGTCGGCCATGGCGGTGGATGCAATGGAGGCGAGGGCGAGTGCGGCGGTAGCGAGGGCGAAGCTTTTCATGGTGTATCTCCGTGAGAGGCTCAATGGCCGCCAGCGCAACGTGACGGTCCGACCAGTAATTCGCTCTGGCGGCGCACTTGGTTACAGCACATCGAATATTTCCTTCGACGTGCTCACGCTCGCCGCCTTGACGCCTGCCCATGCCCCGGGGGCGCAACCACCTGGTGCTACAGCGCGGGAAAATTCACCCAGGCTGTAACCGTTACCCCCTTGGCAGCGAACTACCTCCACAGGGCCTGGCCGGTGCCAACGGCACCGCGCTCGGCCGCACATGGCTTCGATGGCCGGGCGCCCGCTGGTGCCAAGGCCCGCTTGGCATCGGGTAGCAGAGGTAGTTGGACGATGAGGACTGACGAGCTGATTACCCTGCTGGCGACCGGTGTGCCGGCGGTCGACAAGCACCTGTTCGGCAAGCGCTTTGCCCTGGCGCTGGTGGTCAGTGTCCTGGGGGCCGCGTTGCTGATGACCCTGCTGTTCGGGGTACGTCCCGATCTGGCGCAGGTGGCTCGCTTGCCGCTTTTCTACGCCAAGCTGGCGTTGCCGGTCGCGTTGCTGCCGGGGGCGCTGTACCTGACGCGGCGCACCGCGTGTCCGGGCGGGCGGGTCGGCGGCGCCTGGGTCATGCTGTGCATACCGTTGCTGGTGCTGTGGTTGGCCAGTGCCTATACCCTGCTGGAGGCACCGCTGGCCGCCCGCTTGCCATTGACCCTGGGTAGAACCTGGAAGGGTTGCCCGTTCAAGATCCTGCTGCTCTCGCTCCCCGGTATCGTTGCCTTTTCCTGGGCGTTGCGCGGCCTGGCGCCCACCCGGCTGCCCCTGGCCGGGGCGGGTGCCGGTGCATTGGCCGGTACGCTGGCCACCCTGGTCTATTGCCTGCACTGCCCGGAAATGACCGTGCCGTTCTGGGGCGTCTGGTATGTGCTGGGCATGGCCCTGCCCACCGCATTGGGGGCGTTGCTGGGGCGTTGTGTGTTGCGCTGGTAGGGGCTGTCGGCTCAGGCCGGGCCACGGGCCGGGCTGAATTGCCGGGCCAGGCGGGCGAGCAGGTCGGTATCGGGTTGGGGCGCAAGGTCGTCCGCGCTGCCGGTTTGCCCGGTTGCACGCAGTGCCAGGGCAGCGTCCGGGGTGGGGCGAACCAACTCGTAGCCGCTGGCGCACGAAGGGCAGAAGACATGATCGCCCTCGACGTGAGCCTGCTGTAGGACCACGGTAGGGCCGCACATCGCGCAGCGACGCAGGGGAATGCCCGCGTCGGTATGCCCCATTACGGCGTCGAGCAGGCCCTCGTGCCCCAGTTCGATGAACAGGCGGCCATAGTGCGTATTGAACTGCGTGCCGAGGTTCTGACCGATGATGCCCAGCGCCCTGTCCAGCGGCATGCCCGGGCGGTAGGCGCGGGAGCTGGTCATGGCGTCGAAGGCGTCACAGATACCGGTAATGGCGGCCATCGTGGAAATATCCGCTGCGCCGAGCCCGTGGGGATAACCGCTGCCGTCTGGGGTTTCGTGGTGCGAGGCCACGGCATCCATCACCAGCGCGGCTATCGGATGGGTTTCGAGCATGCGCCGGCCGATTTCCGGGTGCGTGCGGATCACCGCGTATTCGTCATCGTTCAGCGGGCCGGGCTTTCTCAATATGGCATCCGGGATGCCGACCTTGCCCAGGTCGTGAACGAAACCACCCAGGGCAAGGCGCGCCACCTCCGCTGGTGCGAAGCCGCTTTTTTCGGCCAGCAGCGCACAGTATTGGGCAACGCGCCAGAGATGGCCGCCGGTGTAGGGATCGCGGGCTTCCACGACCCAGGCCAGCGTCAGCAGGCTGGACAGCAAGGCTTCGTCGATGACAGGGCGCGCGGGGCGCTTGCCCAGCAAGTGGAGAATGTTCATAGGCGTTCCTTGGTCGGGCCGTATGGTTTCAGTCGAATGCCTAGAACGTGAAGTGCCGTATCAGCTCGTTCAGTTCTGCGCCCAGGCTGGAGAGCTCCTGGCTGGCCGAGGCGATGCGAGCACCCGCCTTGGTCGAGTTTTCGGTGATGCTGCGCACGGTGGTGATGTTTTCGTTGATATGCTCGGAAAGCTGTGTCTGCCGGTCTGCGGCGACGACGATCTGTTGGTTGGCCGCCTGGATCGACGCCACCGACTCACGGATTTCCTCGAGTACATGCCCGGCGCTGTGCGCAAGCTGCACGCTGGTGTGGCTCATGCTTTCGCTGCGCTCCATCAGCGTGGTGGCTTCCTGGGTGCCGGTGTGCAGGGCATGGACCAGCGCTTCGATTTCCCGCGTGGAACTCTGGGTGCGCTGCGCCAGCGCCCGCACTTCATCGGCGACCACGGCGAACCCGCGCCCCGATTCACCGGCGCGGGCGGCTTCGATTGCGGCATTGAGCGCCAGCAGGTTGGTCTTGTCGGCGACGTCACGAATCACGTTGAGTACACCACTGATGCGCTCGCCATCATGGCGCAGGCGGGCCATGGCCTGGTTGCACACCTGCACATTGCTGGCCAGGGCTTCGAATTGCTCGACCGCTTCTCTGATGACCCGGTCGCCCTCGACGCTGCGGGCTTCGGTGGTGATCGCCAACTGTGAGGCCTGGCGCGCGTCCTCGGCCACATGCCGGGCGCTGGCGACCATTTCGCCCATGGCCGTCGCCACCTGTTCGGTCTGGTGGCGCTGGTCGCTGAGCCCGGCACTGCTGCGGGTCGCCACGCCCGACAGGTCGGTCGCCGATACCGTCAGGCGTTCGGTGCTCGCACCGATATGGCCTATGATCTGCCTGAGATGACGCGCCATTTCCCGCATGGCATCCATCAACTGACCCAGTTCATCGTGCAGGCGATGGTCCAGGTTGCCGGTGAGGTCCCCGGCGGCGATGTGCCGTGCCAGGGCCAGGGCCCGATGCAGTTGCGGCACGATCTGCCGGGTGATCAGCCAGGCGGCGCCGAGGCCCAGCAGCAATGCCAGTGCCTGGGCCACCAGCAGTTCGCCATGGGCGGAGCGCACATCGGTATCGCGCCCCTGCACCTGTTGCTGGTAGGCGATCGTGGCGAGTCGTTGCAGCTCCTCGGAGTGTGCGAGCAGGGTCTGCTTCACCGATTCGCTCTGGCTCACGCTGCTTTGCAACTCCTTTACCCGGTCCTGGTAGGCCAGCACGGCCCGCAACCCTTCCACCAGTTGCGCCTGCAGGGTGTCGTTGGGTAGCCGCTCCCACAGTTCATTGCCGCGATTGCGTATGCTGTCGGCGGTCTGGGCCACCCGCTGTTCGCCTTCGGCTGTGGGGCGGGCGATGTAGCTCTGGACCTGCTCGCGCAGCCGGGAAATGATGGTTTCGAGCTCAACGATCATGCGCGCCCGCTCGATGCTCTGCGGGTCGCCGCCCGGCAGCAGGTCAAACAGTGCCTGGCGGACATTGCCGAAGTGCTGCTCGATGGCCTCGATGGCGGGGAGCATGGCCTTTTCTGCGCTTGTCGCCTGGTGGCGTGCCGTTACCAGCTTGTCGAATGCTTGTTCGTAGTCTCCCGCCACGGCGCTGATGTGATCCAGGGTTTCGCTGGCCTCGGGGCCCAGGCTGGCGCGGATTTCATTCACCCGCGCACCCAGCTTCTCGACCTCGCGGGTGTAGGCCTGGGCAGCACTGCTCTGGCCATTGCGGTCGAATTCGTTTTCCTTGAGGCGAACCGCCGCGATCAGGGTGGCGAGAGAGGCACTCTCGACCAGCGCTTCGCTGCGGTCGGTCAATTGATTGATGCTGCGCAGGGCGATCCCGGACAGCGTGATCGATAGCAGTAGCACCGCGCCAAAGCCCAGGGTCAATTTGCCATGGACTGACTTACCGAAGAACCGACCCACTACGGCGAACATGCTGAACGCTCCCTGATCGTTGAAACGGCCTGGCGCGTTGCCTGTCGTATCGGCAAGGCGTCAGGGAATACACAACGTTGGTGCTTGCATCCCGCCGGGCTGCGGCCTGCATGGGCGCAGCGTGGTGACGGGCAGGCGGTGCTAAAGCGGTGCGCCGGCCACGCCACGCATCGGTGCCGTGCGGGCGTGGTCGGCAACCCCGTGGGTCAGGACTTGATCGGCGTGAGCGAACCCATGCCCTTGGGGGTCTTGATCGAGGTGCAGGTGCCTGCCGGGACGTTCTTCCAGGCATTGCCCTGGTAGTCGACCTTGGAGGTGCCGGCGCAACTGGTGCCGGCACCGGCGGCGCAGTCGTTCTTGCCGGCCAGGGAC
>NZ_BCBJ01000149.1:0-10086 GCF_001320605.1 Pseudomonas sp. NBRC 111133
AAGCGGCCAGCCGCGAACGACTGCTATCGACCCATTGCGGACACTGAGGCCCTACGCTGAAGTCTAGACAGCTCGTCGCCCTCTAAACGCTCGACCTAGTTATCAGCGTCCACTGTCGAGCCTGGGAGTTTCTCGGCAAGTCAGCTATCTGTCGTCGCGCTCACTTGCCCCCAAGGTTCGCCCGAGCCCATTGCTCAGCGGTGGTTACTGGAATCGACTGCTGTTCGTTGAAGGTTCCCGATTTAGGCCATGCCACACCTCTGCCCTGTGCGAACACAGCACGATACTTTTTGATGTGATGGGTAGGGTCTTTTCTCTGCTCATCAATCAGGAACGGAACAGTCCACACGTTAGTTTTGAACGGACGACCCAGCGTATGTTCGAGGATGTTCGCGACTTGTCCATAGGACACCGTGTCGCCTGAGAGATAGACAATCTCGTTGCGGAAGCGAGGTTCGAAGAAGACGATTTCCGCCGTGAGAGCGCCGATGTCGTCCGGTGTAGTGAGCGTCAAGGGGATCAAAGCGGCAGCCGATCTACGCGCTCAAGTAATCAGCCTGGCCAAGCACGGGGTTCTGGACGAAAAGCGGTACGCCGAACTGTTCCCGACTTCGAGCTACAACGCTCCAACTAATGAGCTCATGTTTGGCGAGTATGCGCAAAGCTGGTTGAACAGCCTAGAAGTGGTCCACGACACCCGGGTCAACTACAAGGGCTTGATGAACAACTACTGGATGCCACATCTGGCGACACTGCCGATCAAGGCGGTCACGCCGATGGTTCTGAGGGAGGTGGTCGCAAAGACCAAGTGGAAAAGTTCGACAGTCAAGCGCGCCGCGATTGCCCGGGTTAAGGCAATGTTTCGTGCGGCGGTCTACGACGAAGTAGTGGACAGGAACCCAGCGGCATCAATCCAGTTGCCGCAGAAAAACAGAAAGCAGATTGACCCCTTCACTGTTGAAGAGGCTGACGCGCTGATCCAGTGGATGTACGCGAACTTCTCCCGAAGCAACCAGGTGTTCGCGGCTTTCTACGAGTTCGCGCTGTTTACCGGCATGCGTACCGGGGAAATCATGGCGCTGCGCTGAGATGAGATCGACTTTGAGAAAAAGACGGCCCACGTCTGTCGGATCGTGGTCGAGAATCAGGTAGTTGATCGCACCAAGACCAAGTACACCCGAACCGTGATGCTTAACAGCCGAGCCCTTGGCGCCCTGGCCAGAGCGCAAGAGGTGGCGCATTACCGGTCCAAGCAAACGCGTCGGGTATCTACCGAATCGCCATTCATCGTTCAGCCTGCGGGGAAGTCACTCCACATGATGAGACCTGAAACGCCTGCGCACCACTTCAACGAGGCGATCAAGGCCCTGAAAATTCCTGCCCGACCGCAGTACAACTGCAGGCATACCTATGCCACGATGTGCCTTATGTCGGGCATGAACCCTGCCTTCATCGCTGGCCAGCTGGGGCACTCCGTCCAGGTGCTGCTCACGACCTACGCGAAGTGGTTGAATTCAGCCAACGACTGGGCAGAACTGGCGAAGCTGGAAACGAATGTAATTGGTACAGAATTGGTACAGCATTAAATATCGTTCACCTTGCGCCCTTTAGTCATAAGGCATTCGACAGCGTTTGGGCCATACTCCACAATGCAGCGGTTTAGGGGGAAAACCCTTGCACAGCCAACGACATACCAACTTTTAGTGAGCCTCAACGTGAAAACATCCCTGTCTATCCTCAGCCTGCTGCTGTTGCTCACAGGAACCGCGACCCTTCCGTCGACCGCTGCTGCACAACCCCCGGCCCAGGTTCAACGCGACCCGTCCAAGCTGCACCTGGCTTCAGGCAGCGCCTTGTTGATCGACCTGAACACCAACCAGGAGCTGTACGCCAGCCATGCCGACCGCGTGGTGCCGATTGCCTCGGTGACCAAACTGATGACAGCGATGGTGGTGCTGGATGCCAAACTGCCCATGGATGAGATGCTCACCATGACCATTGCCAACAACCCGGAAATGAAAGGCGTGTATTCGCGCGTGCGCCTGGGCAGCCAGCTTGACCGCCGCGAAACGCTGCTGATTACCCTGATGTCGTCGGAAAACCGTGCTGCCAACTCCCTGGCCAACGCCTACCCAGGTGGCTACCCGGCGTTCATCAAGGCGATGAATGCCAAGGCTCGCAGCCTGGGCATGGCACATACCCGGTATGTCGAGCCGACCGGCCTGTCGACACAGAACGTATCCACCGCCCGTGACCTGGCCAAGCTGCTGATGGCCTCGCGCAAGTACCCGATGCTGAGCGAGCTGTCGACCACACGCGAAAAAACCGTGGCCTTCCGCAAGCCCAACTACACACTGGGCTTCCGTAACACCGACCACCTGGTGAACAAGAACAACTGGGACATCAAACTGACCAAGACCGGCTTCACCAACGAAGCCGGGCACTGCCTGGTTCTGCTGACCCGCATGGACAACCGCCCGGTGGCCATGGTCATCCTGGATGCGTTCGGCAAGTACACCCACTTCGCCGATGCCAGCCGCATGCGTCAGTGGCTGGAAACCGGTGCCGCCAAACCGGCGCCGGCAGTGGCCATGCAGTACAAGGCAGACCGGCAGAACAAGGGACGCCTGGTTTCCGAGTAAACCCAAACGGTCTCGCTGGGGCCTTTGCAGGCCCCAGTCGTATCATGCCTGCGTATTGACCATCCCCCCTGCACTGCTGCCACCTGACGTCTGCAGCGCTTCGAGCAACTGCGCAGTTGCCTGCAGGATTTCCCCATTGATGGTCGCGATGCTCGCCTGCTTGGCACTCACAGCTGCCATCTTGGCGGTTTCTTCCATCTTCTGCGCCATCAACTGGGCCAGTTGTTTCTGTTCGTCGGCCAATTGCTTCTGCAGCTTCTTGATCATCTCGCGCAATTGCTTGATGTGCGCAGGCTCCGAGCTTTCACTGCTGCCCTGGGCCCCTTGGGCCTGGCCGCCACCGTTCGCCCTGGAGGCGTCGGTCTGAGCGACTGTTCCACCCTCTTCAGCCTTTTGCGCGTCCTGGCTCTCGGCGCTCTGGGTCGTGCTCAACGCCTGTGCCGTGGTGCTGATGCTGACTGCTGCAATTCCTGTCATGTCTGTCTCCCTGCGTTGCAAAATGGGTCCTTGCAGTGTTTTGCCTATCGGCCGCAGCACGCAGGTCTTTAGCCCGTGTAGCAGTGGGGCGGCCGCCCGCCAGTAAATTCCCCATCGCTTGGCTCGTTCCACCCAATGTACACACGCAAGCGCCGGCCCCTCCCGGCGGCGTCCACATTCGACCATTATGGAACCGCAGCCATGAGCCAGTCTGCAAACCCGGAAACTATCAAGGACCTGATCGGCGTGGGCTTCGGCCCTTCCAACCTGGCCCTGGCCATCGCCCTGGAAGAACTCGCCGAGTCCCAGGGCCATGCCCTCGATGCGCAGTTCATAGACAAGCAACAAGACTACCGCTGGCACGGCGAAACCCTGGCCACCCAGAGTGAGTTGCAGATCTCGTTCCTGAAAGACCTGGTGTCGCTGCGCAACCCCACCAGCCCCTACAGTTTCGTCAACTACCTGCACCAGAAGCAGCGCCTGGCCGACTTCATCAACCTCGGCACCTTCTACCCCTGCCGCCTGGAGTACAACGACTACCTGCGCTGGGCCGCCGAACACTTCGCCACCCAAGCCGTGTATGGCCAGGAAGTGCTGCGTATCGAACCGGAACTGCAGGATGGCCGGGTAGAACACCTGCGTGTGATCGCACGCGATGCACAGGGCCGCGAATACAGCCGCCGCACCCGCTCGGTGGTAGTCGGCAGCGGCGGAACGCCGAAAATCCCGGAAAAGTTCGGCGCCTTCAAGGACGACCCACGGGTGTTCCACCACTCCCAATACCTGAGCAGCCTGAACAAGCTGCCGTGCACCGACGGCAAAACGATGCGCATCGCTGTGATCGGTTCGGGCCAGAGCGCCGCCGAGGCGTTTATCGACCTGAACGACAGCTACCCGAGCGTCAAGGTCGACATGGTACTGCGCGGTTCGGCCCTCAAACCGGCCGACGACAGCCCGTTCGTCAACGAGATTTTCTCGCCGGACTACACCGACCTGGTCTACAACGAACCCGCCGACCAGCGCAGCAAGCTGCTGGGCGAGTACCACAACACCAACTATTCAGTGGTCGACCTCAACCTGATCGAACGCATCTACGGCATCCTCTACCGGCAGAAAGTCGCCCACCAGCACCGCCACAACGTGCTGTGCCGGCGCCAGGTGGAAGCCGTGGTGGCCACGCGCGAAGGCCTGGAGCTGACCCTGCGCGACCTCGCTACCGGCCAGCAGCAAACCCACCGCTACGATGCCGTTATCCTTGCCACCGGCTACGAGCGCCGCTCGCACCGTGACCTGCTGGCACCGTTGGCCGGTTACCTGGACGACTTCAGCGTCGACCGCAACTACCGCGTGCTGGCCAGCCCCGACCTGCAGGCCTCGGTGTACTTGCAGGGCTTCTGCGAAAACAGCCACGGCCTGAGTGACACCCTGCTCTCCGTACTGCCGGCCCGTGCCGCAGAAATCGGCCGCGCCCTGTATCAGGACCTGGCGCAATTGCACGGCAAAGCGCAACCCGCTGCGGCCCTGACCCGCGCCTGACCCCTGTGCTACGCACCCTCAAGGCCGGCCTGTCGCCTCGCGCGCAGGCCGGCTTTGTGCCCTCTGAAACATTTACTTGCATTTAAAACGGCAGGTTTTCAATTCTCATTCGTCCTTATCAGTACAGCCCTCTTTGGTTGGGCACACGCTCGACCACCCATTGCAGAAGACCGTCTGATGGCCAAATCACCGAAAAAATCCAAATCCAGGCTGTGGTTCCTGGTCCACAGCTGGCTCGCCTTGCCGATCTGGTTCTTTGTGCTGATCGTGTGCTTCACCGGCATGCTCGCCGTGGTCAGCCAGGAAATCGTCTGGCTGGCTAACCCGGATGTACGCGCGAGCAAGCCCGACGGAGATGCCGAGCGCCTGAGCTTCCAGCAGGTACTGGACGCCATGCGCAAAGCCGAGCCAGACATGTTCGTGGAGTCGCTCAGACAGCCCGACGGCTCGCACTTTGCCCTGCTGGCCGATGTCACGTACCCCGACGGCACCAGCCCGACGCTGTACGTCAACCCCTACACCGGCGTCATCCAGGGCAAGTCCCCTGACTTCAACTTCGAAGCCTTTACCCGTGCCCTGCACGGCTGGTGGCTGGTGCCTTTCACCAATGGCTTCAGCTGGGGCTGGTACCTGGTTTCGCTTCTCGGCCTGCCCATGCTGGCCTCTCTGGTCACCGGGCTGGTGGTGTACAAGAAGTTCTGGAAAGGCTTCTTCAAACCGGTGCGCACCGGGCACGGCTCACGTATTTTCTGGGGCGACCTGCATCGCCTGGCGGGGGTGTGGTCAATCTGGTTCATCGCGGTCATTTCCATCACCGGCACCTGGTTCCTGATCCAGGCGCTGCTTTCGGACAACCACATCACCATTTCCAGCCGGCCTATCGTGCCGGTGATCGCCCGTGAAGATGTGCCGCAAACGCCGGATGGCACCCCTGCCCCGCGCATTGACCTCGATGAGGCGGCACGTATTGCCGGCCTGGCGATTCCAGGCCTGGACATCACCTTCATTTCGTTGCCGGCGACCGCCTACAGCCACGTTTCCATGGGCGGGCGCGGCTGGTATCCGCTGATGTTCCAAAGCGCTGCGGTCAACCCTTACACACGCAACGTCGACAGCCAATTCCTGCTCAGCGACCGCTCCACGCTGGAGTTCGTCACCGAGTCCATGCGCCCCTTGCACACCGGTGACTTTGGCGGATTGCCCATCAAGCTGATCTGGTTCTTCTTCGGCCTGATACTCACCTTGATGGTGCTCAGCGGCTTGCTGATCTGGACCAAGCGTACCGCCCAGGCCACCGCAGCCGCCCTCAAGCGCAGTGACCGTGCGCCCCGTGCCGCACGCAGCCAGACCACACTGGAGACCCAACCATGAGCCACGCCCAGGCCGTGCCCGCCAGCCCGCTGAAGCAGTGGTGGCTGAAGTGGCGCTTTCATCTGAACATCCTGCTGATCCTCGTCCCGCTGGGCTTCATGCCCAAGTATTTCAGCGACGCCAAGCTGTTTCGTGGCGACGCAGGGTTGGGGGCGAACGTGATCAGTGGCATCCAGGCCGGCCCTTACACGCTGGACTTGGCTGAACTGCGTGACGAAGCACCACGCGAAGACGGGCCCGCCGGCCACTTCAAGTCCTTCAGCGCGTCCTTGTGCAAAGCCTGCATGAAAGACGTCAAGGCTGTTTACCTGCGCATCGGCAAACCGCGCAGCCTGCGCGCTGCCGGCACCCTCTTCTTTGGCGCCCCCTACCGCATGGGCACCAACCTGCCTATCCCGCCGCGTACCAAACCCGACGCACAGATCTGGATCACCCTGGAAGGTTGGGACGGCAGCATGCACCAGGCATCCGTCCCCCTGGCCCAGGCATCGCCTGCCACCGTGGCCTGGCTCGAGAAACAAGGAGGCAAGAAATGAAACACCTGATGCGCACCCTCGCCCTGCCCTTGCTGGTACTGGCCGCTGGCCCTGCTCTGGCACACAACCCGATGTGCGAATGCGAAGAACTGGCCAGCGGCCAGGTCACATGCACCGGTGGCTTCTCGGACGGCAGCGGTGCCGCCGGGGTGACCCTGGACGTGATCGGCTATGACGAGCAAGTACTGGTCGGCGGCAAGCTGGGCGACGACTCCACGCTCACCTTCAAACGCCCGGACGGCGAATTCTACGTGCTGTTCGACGCCGGCCCCGGGCACGTGGTGGAAGTCGACTACGCCGATATCGCCCAGCCATGAGCCGCGCTCAAGTGATTCGCCCGGCCGGCGCCGGGCACGAAACCCTGTACGTGCTGCTGGCCAGCCTGCTGATCGTGGTGCTCGCCGCCAGTGTGGTGCTGTTGCGTGGCGAACGCGTGGATGAGCAGGCCATCGCCAGCCACCAGATTGACGCCCGCCGCGACCTCACCGCTGCCGAGCAAGGCCTGTACACCGACCTGCGGGTGGCCTTCGACGAGATCCAGCTGCTGCGTGAGGAAAACGCCGCCGTGCCGAGCGTGCAGGCACTGGCCGAAGAAGGCCTGCCGCCATTCGTGGTGGATGCCGGCAGCCAGGGCCGTGGCAGTCATCAGTGGTCGTGGCTGGAATCCGGCGCTTACCTGGGCCGCAGTCAGGCCCCTGAAGTTGCCGGCAGCCTGCTGCTGATCCTGCCGGCGAACAGCACCGGCCAGGCCGATGTCTGGTTGCGCCGCGACAGCGCTGCCGTCATCCCGGACGATCTCGGCCAGGCGGCCTTGATCGCTGCAGGTTGGCAGCAAGTGGTCAGCCACTACGACGCCGGGGTTACCCGCGAACACCGTCACTGAACCCAAGGACTCCCACCCATGTTCCGCTCCGCCCTCGCCCTGCTCCTGGCCTTTGCCCTGCCGGCACTGGCCCTGGCCGATAACGGCAAGCCCCTGCGTATTGGCATCACCCTGCACCCCTACTACAGCTATGTGACCAACATCGTCGGCGACAAGGCCGAAGTGGTGCCGCTGATTCCGGCGGGCTTCAACCCGCACGCCTACGAGCCACGGGCCGAGGACATCAAGCGCATCGGCACGCTGGACGTGGTGGTGCTCAACGGTGTCGGCCATGACGACTTTGCCGACCGCATGATTGCCGCCAGCGAAAAACCCGGCATCGCAACTATCGAGGCCAACCAGAACGTACCGTTGCTGGCAGCCACGGGCATTGCAGCGCGCGGCGCCGGCAAGGTGGTCAACCCGCACACCTTCCTGTCCATCAGCACCACCATCGCCCAGGTCAACAACATCGCCCGCGAACTGGGCAAGCTCGACCCGGACAACGCCAAGTTGTATACGCAAAACGCCCGCGCCTATGCCAAACGCCTGCGCGCCCTGCGTGCCGAGGCGCTGGCCAAGGTAACCGAAGCGCCCAGCGCCACCTTCCGGGTTGCCACCATCCATGCCGCCTACGACTACCTGGTGCGCGACTTCGGCCTGGAGGTGACCGCCGTGGTCGAACCGGCCCACGGCATTGAGCCCAGCCCGGCCCAGCTGAAAAAGACCATCGACCAGCTCAAAGCCCTGGATGTGAAGGTGATCTTCTCGGAAATGGACTTCCCGTCCGCCTATGTCGAAACCATCCAACGTGAATCCGGCGTACGCCTGTACCCGCTGACGCACATTTCCTACGGTGAATACACCAAAGATAAGTACGAAGTGGAGATGAAGCGCAACCTCGACACCGTGGTGCGCGCCATCCAGGAGAACCGCGCATGACCGTCGCCGCCAACCTGGTGAAGGCCTGTGGGCCACGCATCGAGTTCGCCGACGTCGACCTCACCCTGGGCCGTACACGCATCCTTGAACACGTCAGCTTCGGCGTTGCTGCCGGGAGCGTGCATGCCATCGTCGGCCCCAACGGCGGCGGCAAGAGTTCACTGATCAAGACCCTGCTCGGGCAAATGCCACACCAGGGCCAACTGACCCTGCATTGGCCGGGTGAGCGCGAGGTGATCGGTTATGTGCCACAAGCGCTGGAGTTCGACCGCGGCCTGCCAATGACCGTAGATGACTTCATGGCTGCCATGTGCCAGCGGCGCCCGGCGTTTCTCGGCTTGTCGCGCCGCGTGCAGCCGGCCATCGATGCGGCATTGGCGCGGGTCGGCATGCTCGACAAGCGCAAACGGCGCATTGGCGCCTTGTCTGGCGGCGAACGCCAGCGTGTGCTGTTGGCCCAAGGCCTGATCCCCGAGCCGCAATTGCTGGTACTGGACGAGCCCATGTCTGCCCTCGATGAAGCCGGTATCCAGGTGTTCGAGCAGTTACTGCAGGGCTGGCGCCAGGCCGGCACCACAGTGCTGTGGATAGAACACGACCTGGAGGCCGTGCTGCGCCTGGCCGACCGGGTCACTGGCCTGAGCCGCCAGGTGTTGTTCGATGCCCCGCCGGCCCAGGCCCTCACACCAGAGCGCCTGCTTGGCCTGTTCTCTGTTCACCCGCGTAGCGAGAGCCTTGCCTCATGAGTTTTGAAGCCTTTCGCCAACTGGTCCAGGACTGGGCCACGGCTGGTTACTTGCCTGAGGCTCTGGCCTACGGCTT
This sequence comes from Pseudomonas sp. NBRC 111133, assembly GCF_001320605.1. Lineage (NCBI taxonomy): Bacteria > Pseudomonadati > Pseudomonadota > Gammaproteobacteria > Pseudomonadales > Pseudomonadaceae > Pseudomonas > Pseudomonas sp. NBRC 111133. The sequence continues at coordinate 9,189 of NZ_BCBJ01000149.1, forward strand.
CGTGGTCAATGCCTTGCTGGCTGGCCTGATGATTGGCCCGGTACTGGGCGGCCTGGGCACCCTGGTGGTGGTCAAGCGCTTTGCGTTCTTTTCCGAAGCCGTGGGCCATGCTGCACTGACCGGGGTAGCCATCGGCATCCTGCTTGGTGAGCCCTACACCGGTCCTTATGGCAGCCTGTTCGGCTACTGCCTGCTGTTCGGCATCCTGCTCAACTTCCTGCGCAACCGCACCGGTCTATCACCCGACACGCTGATCGGCGTGTTCCTGTCGGTGTCGCTGGCGCTGGGCGCCAGCCTGCTGCTGATGCTGGCCGGCAAGATCAACGTGCACATCCTCGAAAACGTGCTGTTCGGCTCGGTGCTGACCGTCAGCGGCCAGGACCTGGTGGTGCTGGGTATCGTCGCAGTACTGGTGCTGGCTCTGGCCGTGCCGCTGTACAACCGCATCATGCTGGCCAGTTTCAACCCGCAACTGGCGGCCGTGCGCGGGGTGCCGGTGAAAACCCTGGATTACCTGTTCGTGGTGCTGGTGACCCTGGTGACCGTGGCCGCAGTGAAGGTGATCGGGGCCATTCTGGTCGGTGCATTGCTGGTCATCCCCGCTGCGGCTGCACGCCTGGTCAGCCAGTCGCTCAAGGGGTTTTTCTTCGTCTCGGTACTGATCGCCACCTTGAGCACGCTGCTCGGCATCCTGCTGCCGATCGTCTTCGACCTGCCCGTACCGTCGGGCGCCGCGATCATCCTGGTCGCCGGCATCTGCTTTGCCCTGGCCGCCCTGGCCCGCGCCCTCGTCCCACGCCTGCAAGGAAACCCGGCATGAACCTGAAACGCCTGACCCTGGCGCTGGCCTTGTCCGGCCTGCCGTCGCTGTCTTTTGCCACGCAAGTGCTGACCACCC
>NZ_BCBJ01000150.1:0-10049 GCF_001320605.1 Pseudomonas sp. NBRC 111133
GAGGGTACGAATGGTTTGCTCAATCAGCTATAAGGCGGCGCAGGCAGCTCAGCCAACAACCGCTTCAACCCATCGCTCCATTGCCTGCGAATCTGCTGGTAATACGCATCCTCACCGGTAATGCGTTTGCGTGTCATGCATTCCAGGCTGCCTTCGCGGTACACCAGCAAGTCCAGCGGCATGCCCACCGACAAGTTGCTGCGGATGGTGGAGTCGAACGAAATCAGGCCGCAACGCAACGCCTCATCGAGTGGCGTCTGGTATTGCAGGTTGCGGTCGAGAATAGGCCGCCCGTATTTGCTTTCGCCCAGTTGCAGGAACGGGGTGTCTGGCGTGGCCTGGAAGAAATTGCCCTGCGCGTAGACGTTGTAGATGGCCATGGGTGCGCCGGCTATCTGGCCACCGACAATGAATGAACTGCTCAGGTCGATGTCGCCCGTAAGTTTGCTGCGGTCACGGTTGACCACTTCGCGCAGGGTGTCGGCGACCAGCACCGTTGCATCGTAGAGCGTGCCAACGTTCAGCAGGTGAGGGCCGCTGCCCTGGCTGCGTTGCTGCAGCAGGTTCACCACCGACTGCGAGGTTGCCAGGTTGCCGGCGGTCTGCAGCACGATCAGCCGCTCGCCCGGCACGCTGAACACGAACAACTTGGCAAAGGTGGAGATCTGGTCGATGCCGGCGTTGGTGCGTGAATCGCTGATGAAGACAAGCCCGTCCTCAAGGTGCATGGCGACACAGTAAGTCATGCGGTTTCCCTGGTATTGGATATGGAGCGGTCTTGCCGCATCTGCGCGGCAAGACCGGCCTGCTGCAAACGTGTCACTGGCGGTGCACGTGAACGCTGGCCTGCATCGATTCGATACCGCCGCCGCGGCGTACGCCCCGGACCGGGCAGGCATCGAGGTAGTCCAGGCCAACCGCCAGCTTCAGGTGACGGTCTGGCCGCGTCAGGCGGTTGGTGATGTCGAAGCTGTACCAGGCGTCGTCGATCCAGGCTTCTGCCCAGGCGTGGCTGGCCAGGTGCTGCTCGTCCTCGGTGCACAGGTAGCCCGAAACGTAGCGTGCCGGCACCCCCAGGCTGCGGGCGCAGGCCAGGAAGGCGTGGGTGTGGTCCTGGCACACCCCGGCGCCGCCGTTGAATGCTTCGATCGCGGTGGTACCCACCGAAGTGGCCCCCGGGCGGTAGGGCATGTGCTCGGCCAAGCCTTGCATCAGCCCCGTCAATGCCGCCCGGTCTCGGTGCTCGCCACATTGTCGGGTGGCGAAGGCCTTGAGCGTGTCATCGGCCTGGGTCAGGCGGCTGACACGCAGGAATGGCAGGGGAGACTGGCTTTCGGCCTCCTGCTCGCAGTCCGGGTCGATCTCTACTTGCCCGCTGGCAGTCAGCGCCAGGTGGCCGTGGGGTTTGTCCAGGGTCAGCACATGCAGGATGTTGCCGTACGGGTCGATCTGGCTTTTGACCTTGCAGGGCAGGCCCAGTTGCCATTCATTGATGCGTTGGCGTGCGCTGCTGCGCGGCGTCAGGCGCAGAAACTGGATGCTGTTGCTGACGTCGCTGGCATAGCTGTAGGTGGTGTCGTGGCGAATGGACAGTTTCATACAACCTCCAGGTAGGAGTGATGGACCGCCTGGCCCAGTTGGTTGATGCGGCCGATAAAATCGCTGAGCCAAGGGTGCAGGCCCGCTTCGAGGACTTCATCGATGGCGGTGTAGCGCAGGCGCGCGTTGAGTTCGGCCGCCATGCGCTGTGCGGCGCGCCCGGTACTGCCCGGCAGGCCGGCCAGGATCAGGTCCAGTTCCTCGATGCAGGCATGCAGCGAGCGTGGAACGTCCACCCGCAACAGCAGCAGCTCGGACACCGGCCGCGCGCTGGGGGCGGCGCGATAGATCTCGTTGAAGGCTTCATACGAGGTCAGCGCACGCAGCAAGGCGCTCCACTGGTAATAACCACGGGCGGAATCGTCGCTGACCTCTTCGGAGGTTTCGCCGAACATTTCATAGCGCGCATCGAGCAGGCGCAGGGTGTTGTCCGCGCGTTCCAGGAAGGTGCCCAGGCGGATGAAACTGTAGGCATCGTTGCGCATGATGGTGCCGGAGGTGGCGCCACGGAACAGGTGCGAGCGTTCCTTGACCCAGTCGCAGAACTGGCTGATGCCATAGCGGCCAAGGCCATTGCTGGCGATATTGCGCATCTCGATCCAGGTGGCGTTGATGTTTTCCCACATGTCGGCGGTGATGCGGCCACGCACTGCATGGGCATTGGTGCGGGCGGCCTGCAGGCAGCAATAGATGCTGCTGGGGTTGGTCGCGTCGAGGGCGAAGAAGTGCAGCATGCGCTCGGTGTCGAGCTCGGTGTGCCGGCGGATGTAGTCGTCCAGCGTGCCGGATGCCAGCAGCGACATCGCCAGCTCGGCATGGCCATCGCTGCGCCCGGCCTGGGGCATCAACGACAGCGAATAGCTGACCTCAAGCATGCGCGCGAGGTTTTCTGCACGCTCCAGGTAGCGCGACATCCAGTACAGGTCGGAAGCGGTTCGCGAAAGCATGGTTCAGTCCTCCACCACCCAGGTGTCCTTGGTACCGCCGCCTTGCGACGAGTTGACCACCAGAGAGCCTTCCTTCAGCGCCACGCGGGTCAGGCCGCCGGGCACCAGGCGGGTTTCACTGCCCGAAAGCACGAACGGGCGCAGGTCGATGTGGCGTGGTGCGATGCCGCTGTCGACAAAGGTCGGGCAGGTGGACAGGCACAAGGTGGGTTGCGCGATATAGGCGTGCGGGCGGGCTTTGATGCGCGCGCGGAAGTCTTCGATCTGGGCACTGGTCGATGCCGGCCCAACCAGCATGCCGTAGCCGCCGGAGCCCTGGGTTTCCTTGACCACCAGTTCAGGCAGGTGGGCCAGGACGTGGGACAGATCCGCAGGCTTGCGGCACTGCCAGGTGGGCACGTTGTTCAGGATCGGCTCTTCGCCCAGGTAGTAGCGGATCATGTCGTCGACATAGGGGTAGATCGACTTGTCGTCGGCTACGCCGGTGCCGACGGCGTTGGCCAGTACCACATTGCCGGCGCGGTACACCGAGATCAGCCCTGGTACACCGAGCATCGAGTCCGGGTTGAACGACAGCGGGTCGAGGTAGTCGTCGTCCAGGCGGCGGTAGATCACATCAACCTGCTGTGGGCCGGCGGTGGTGCGCATGTAGACATGCTCGTCACGCACGAACAGGTCGGCGCCTTCGACCAGCTCGATGCCCATTTCACGGGCCAGGAACGCATGCTCGAAATAGGCGCTGTTGAAACGGCCGGGGGTGAGCAGCACGGCCGTGGGGTTGTCCAGCGGGCTGGCGCTCTTGAGCGTGTCCAGCAGCAGGTTGGGGTAGTGGTCGATGGGGGCGATACGTTGGGCGGCAAACAGTTCGGGGAACAGGCGCATCATCATCTTGCGGTCTTCGAGCATGTAGCTGACGCCGCTGGGGGTGCGCAGGTTGTCTTCCAGCACGAAGTAGCTGCCATCGCCATCGCGCACCAGGTCGACACCGGCGATGTGGGCATACAGCCCGCGGTGCAGGTCCAGGCCCTGCATGGCGATCTGGTAGCCCTCGTTGGCCAGTACCTGCTCGGGCGGGATGATACCGGCCTTGAGGATGCGCTGGTCGTGGTAGATGTCCTGCAGGAACAGGTTAAGCGCCTGCACACGCTGGATACAGCCGCGCTCGACCGTGCGCCATTCGCTGGCGCGGATGCTGCGCGGGATGATATCGAAGGGGATCAGGCGCTCAGTGTCCTGGCTGTCGCCGTACAAGGTGAAGGTGATGCCGGCGCGGTGGAACAACAGGTCCGCCTCACGTCGGCGCTGCTCCAGCAGCTCCAGCGGGGTGTTCGCCAGCCAGCGGGCGAACTCCTGATAATGCGGGCGGCAACTGCCGTTCGCTTCGTACATTTCATTGAAAAAAGCCCGGGACATACCCACTCCTTGCCGCCGTTGCCGGCAGCTTCATTGCGGTTCATCTGCGTTTTTCGGGGTGCTGCCTTGCTGGGGTCGGTGGGTGCCGTGTCTCGCGTGAGCCTCGGTTGCGATGGATTGCCTGTGCGGTGAGCACAACAAGCATTGCAATGAAGGTGCCGAAAACGCTGTGCAGCGGGGATGTTGAGGGGGAAACGCCGCGAAACACGGGATTTGGGCGGGTAATCCGTGGCAGTACGGGACGGTGTTTGCTGTAGCTACGAGTGAGCAACGCCGGGCCGACAGCCAGGCGTGCATCAAAAAAGGGCGCTTTGAACCCCGTTATCGATTTTGACCCGAATTGGGGCGTGGACTGCCAAGGACGCGCAGCTGTCAGAGTACGGGCCCTGACGCCACGCTGACACCCGCCAGCGTGGTGAAGGAGATGTCCTTGGCGGTGAGCAGAAAATCGCTCACGTATGGCACTTCCAGCATGTCACTGCGCAGTGCGGCGTAGAGCCTGGCCTGCAAGCCCTGTTCGCCAAGGCGCTTGGCAGTTACATAGCCACGCGAGCTGTACTCATGCACTGCCCAGTTGGGCAGGCAGCAGACACCGCGCCCGGACGCTACCAGCTGCATCATCATCACGGTCAGTTCCGAGGTGCGTACCTGTGCCGGCTCGACGTCGGCCGGGTCGAGAAAGCGGCTGAAGATATCCAGGCGAGCGCGTTCGATCGGGTAGGTGATCAGCGTCTGGTGGGCGATATCGGAAGGTTCCAGGTAAGGCTTGTCGCGCAGGGCGTGGTGGTTGTCGATGGCCAGCAGTGCCTCATAACCGAACAACGGCACGTAGGTGATGCCCGGCAGTGTTACCGGGTCGGAAGTGACTACCAGGTCCAGGTCGCCGCGCTCCAGGGCTGGCAGTGGTGCGAAGGAAAAACCGGAGGCGAGGTCCAGTTCCACCTCTGGCCAGGCGCTGCGAAACTCATCCACTGAAGGCATCAGCCACTGGTAGCAACTGTGGCATTCGATGGCGATGTGCAGCCGCCCGGCCGAGCCCCCGGCCAGCTTGCCAAGGTCCCGTTCGGTACTGCGAATTTGCGGCAACACCTGGTCGGCCAGCTGCAACAGTTTCAGCCCCGCACTGGTGAAGCGCACCGGCCTGGATTTGCGCACGAACAGCGGCATGCCGATACGCTCCTCCATGTCGCGGAACTGGTGCGACAGGGCTGATTGGGTCAGGTGCAGGCGCTCGGCGGCCTCGTGCAGGCTGTCGGTTTCACGCAGCGCGTGGAGGGTTCGCAGGTGGCGTAAATCGATCATGGGTAAATTACGGACCAACTCGATGAACGTGGGTTCTCCTCACGCTCGAGCGGCCCTGGCAATCCCTTTCAGTAGGTTTCCGTTGGTGGGGCAGAGGCTCAAGCCGCGTTGTGCGCGGCGATGTTGCGGTATTGCCCCTTGAAATACAGCAGTGGCTGCGCATCAGCCGATGCCTGCTGGCTCAGTGCTTTAACTTCACCAATCACGATCAGGTGATCCCCGGCGGCGTGTTCGGCGTGAATTTCGCAATCAAGCCAGTGGATGCTGCCAGCAATGATCGGGTTACCCAGGGGCGATATCTGCCATTGCACGCCCTGCCATTTATCGGTGCCGCGCTGCGCAAAGCGGTTGGAAATGCCGACCTGTTCACCTGACAGGATGTTGACCATGAAGCGGCCAGCCTGGCGAATCTTCGGATAGCTGGCCGAACGGGATATCACGCTGAATGACACCAGCGCAGGGCTCATCGACACGCTGTAGAACGACTGGCAGGTGAAGCCGACCGGCTCACCGTCAATGTACGATGTAATCACCGTGATGCCGGATGCGAAGTGCCCAAGCGCCTGGCGAAAAATCGACGGCTCGATAGCCTTACCGGAAAGCAACATAGTAGGTCCTGTGGCTGCGTTTGCTTCAGCGTGCGTTGACGAGTTCCTGACGGACGATTGCCGCGCCTGCACTCAACGCCTTGAGCTTGCCGCTGGCTACCTGACGAGGCAGGGGTGCCATACCGCAATTGGTGCACGGGTAGAGTTTGTCGGCATCGACGAACTGCAGTGCCTTGCGCAGGGTGTCGGCAACCTGCTCCGGTGTTTCAATGACATGGCTGGCCACATCAATGGCGCCGACCATGACTTTCTTGCCGCGAATCAGCTCGATCAGGTCCATTGGAACATGCGAGTTATGGCATTCCAGCGAGATGATATCGATGCCGGACTGTTGCAGTTTGGGGAAGGCTTGCTCATATTGCCGCCACTCCGAGCCCAGGGTCTTTTTCCAGTCAGTATTGGCTTTGATGCCATAGCCATAGCAGATGTGGACGGCTGTTTCGCACTTGAGGCCTTCAATGGCCCTTTCCAGCGTGGCCACGCCCCAGTCATTCACTTCGTCGAAGAAGACATTGAATGCCGGTTCGTCGAACTGAATGATGTCAACACCGGCCGCTTCCAGCTCCCTGGCTTCCTGATTGAGAATCTTGGCGAATTCCCAGGCCAGTTTCTCGCGGCTTTTATAGTGGCTGTCGTACAAGGTATCGATCATGGTCATGGGACCAGGCAGCGCCCACTTTATCGGCTGCGTGGTCTGTTGGCGCAAGAACTTGGCATCTTCGACAAACACGGGTTTCTGTCGGGCGACAGCACCCACCACGGTTGGCACGCTCGCGTCGTAACGATCGCGGATTCTAACGGTCTCGCGTCGCTCGAAATCAACACCACTCAGGTGCTCGATAAAGGTGGTGACGAAGTGCTGACGTGTTTGTTCACCATCACTGACAATGTCGATGCCGGCGTGTTGTTGTTCTTGCAAGGCCAGGCGCAGGGCATCCTGTTTGCCTTCGATAAGTTGCGCGTCCTGCAACTTCCACGGCGACCAGAGTGTTTCAGGTTGGGCAAGCCAGGACGGTTTAGGCAGGCTGCCGGCAGTGGACGTGGGGAGTAGCGTGTTCATGAGCGATGACCTTGTACTTTGAATGATTCAACGGGCGTATTGAGCGGACCATTGCTCAAGGGTGGCCTGATAGGGTTTGACAAAGTGCGCCTCGGCAAATTTGCCCTGTTCGATCGCCAGTCGGCTGCGCTCATCCCGATCGTAGACAATGCGCGTGAGCGAGTAGTCCTGATGCTTCAGGCTGGGCTGGTAGGCCTTGCCGGCTGCAGAGTTGGCATTGTAGATTTCGGGGCGGTAAATCTTCTGGAAGGTATCCATGGTGCTGATGGTGCTGATCAGCTCAAGGTTGGTGTAATCCGCGAGCAAGTCACCGGCAAAATAGAATGCCAACGGGGCAACACTGTCCGGTGGCATGAAATAGCGAACCTTCAAACCCATTTTCTTGAAGTATTCGTCCGTCAGCGAGTATTCATCCTGCTGGTATTCAGCGCCCAGTACAGGGTGCTGGTTTTCGGTGCGGTAGTAGGTTTTGCTGCTCGACACACTCAGGCAGATAACCGGCGGTTTGTTGAAATGCTGCTGGTACGTTTGCGAATTTACGAAGCACTTGAACAGGTTGCCGTGCAGCGCGCCAAAGTGCTCGGGCGTGCTGAAGGTTGACCGATGCTTGTTGTGCTCCAGCAGCAGTACACTGAAGTCGTAGTCGCGAACGTACGAGGAAAAGTTATTGCCTACCATGCCCTCGATGCGGGTATTGGTTGTGCGGTCGACAATATGGGTTTTCAGCATTTCTATCAACGGCAGGGTATTGCCGTGCTGTTCGGCTTCCAGGTTCATTTCCACCGAAATGATTTCCAGCTCGACGTGGTAGCGGTCATTGTCGGGGTTATCCCAATGCGCCAGGGCGTTGAAACGGTTGTCAATCATCGTCAAGGTGTTGCGCAGGTTTTCCTGGCGGTTCGCCCCCCGCGCCAAATTGGCGAAGTTGGTGGTGATGCGGGTGTTTTCGGCAGGGTGATAATGTTCGTCGAAGGCAATGCGCTTGACGCTAAACGTAGGTGCTGTATTCATGGTGAGCGGTGTCCTGATGCTTGAGGTCGAGCCTTCCAGTGCTGTCCAGTTGCACCTTCCGGGGCCTTCGCTCAACAAACTTTATGCTGATGCTTGATCAGGACGTAGTTTAAGCAGGGCGTCTACATGAAAGGTATTGAAGATAATTCACAGGTTTTTTAGCGTTGCTCATGATGGGTGCCATGGCCAGTACCAGGCGTGTGCCTGATGGACGCGCCGAGCGAGCCCTTGGATGACAGCCTGTACTGTAGATGAGCGCTCCTCGGGCCATGCCTGGTTCTCAAGCGCGCAGAAGGTATTTTGGGACTTGGCACGAAAATCTCATGTCAATCGAAAGCCATACTAATCTTTTGAATTTGCAACCACCCTTCATGGAAGAAGAATAAAAGGGGACTTACATGAGTTGTCTGATCTGCGCAGGGCAGGCTGAAACTGTCGAATGCGCCCACGGATGGGAAGCGCGGTGTTGTTCTCGATGTGGATGTTACCGAATGTCCCAAACGCTCATCCTGGCCATGATGGAGGAGGGGCAGATTTTCGATACTGCGCGAATGCGCGAATGGCTGAGGGCTCGGCGCGTTCAGGACGCTGTGCCTTCGATCGACCATCATCAGGCGATACTGGCCCGCTGAACAGGCGATGCGCCACATTCAGGGTGATATCATAATAATATTATTCGGCGCGTTGCGCAGACAAAGTTGCATCAGGACATCGCCTGGTTTAAAGAGTTCCTTGCGACAGGGAATAATTCTGCCTGTGCCTGTCGGGCCAGAGAATCGATTGAACAAGGGTTCTTTACCATGGTTACATTGCGCCAGCTCAAACGCCTGGCAGCGCCTGAGCTTCGTGAGATACATGGACGGCTCGCAGTGAATCGTTAGACAAGCCTCGTGTTATTTCAACAGCGCAAAGGTTGCTGTGGCGTAAATTCACACACTTACTAAAGGGAATTAGGCATACCATGCTGTTTTCGAACGAGCGGGAAATCATTGGCAGCTACAAGATGCTGCCGACCAAAGACGCGGACGCCATTTACTCGCAGAAAAGCATGCTCCTCAAGGCTGCCAAGTTCCTCAAACTGGTGGGCTGGTTTTGCATCATCCTCGGGTTGCCTATGCTGTTCATGCTTGTACCCGGCATCATCATGATTGGGCTCGGTGTTTTCTTGTTGGTACGTGCCAACAAGAATATCAAGGTGATCGAGCAGGCAACCGAAGCGTATTGCGCTGAAATCGGTGTGGCGCCGGTCTGACGGGGTTGGGCCGCTAGCGTCATCAACACCCAAGCCGTAGTCTCCTGTTCGCGCAAGAGGCTGCGGCTTTTGCATTTCAGCTGCCAGGGATATCAAACCCGCACGGCAACCACGGACATTTCGACCAGACTGCGGCATCATGGCTTGCTCAATCATCACCTGATGCAGGAAACAACGATGATCAAAACTGGCGATCAACTGCCCGACGTTACCCTTTACGAATACAACAACGATGCTGGCATCTGTGCGATCGGCCCGAATGCCTTTTCTGTTCGCGACCGGTGCAAGCAGAAAAAAGTGGTTATTTTCGGCTTGCCTGGCGCGTTCACGCCCACGTGCTCCGAACGCCACGTTCCGGGTTACGTAGCGCAGGCACAAGCATTGTTTGCGGCTGGCGTTGACGAAATTTTCTGTGTTTCGGTAAACGATGCCTTTGTCATGAATGCCTGGGGCAACAGCCTGCAGGTGGGCGATGCCGTGAAGATGATCGGCGATGGCAATGGCGACTTCAGCGATGCACTGGGCTTGATCCAGGACTTGTCGGCCCGCGGGCTGGGGCGCCGTTCGCTGCGTTATGCCATGGTGGTCGACGACCTGATCGTCCAGCACGTTGCGGTGGAAGCGCCTGGCAAGTTCGAGGTCAGCGACGCGGCGAGCGTGTTGGCTGCACTGCGCTAGGTTTACCCGCCCCCAAATTTGACACCCTCGATGAAGCATCTGATGATGCCCCTATGACGACTTACAGCCGCGTGAACATGATGCGTCCCATGAGGACTGCCTTGGGCGGGCCATAGGACGTTGCGCGTGTGAATCCTGACGTAACCCTAAGCCCCGCCATCGATGGTCGGGGCTTTTTC
>NZ_BCBJ01000151.1:0-9329 GCF_001320605.1 Pseudomonas sp. NBRC 111133
AACGATGGCTGTGTGATAGCTCGCTCGGCGGATGCCAAGCCTTTCGTGAAGATGGGTGAGCCGTACTTTCAGATAAAGGACAAGCTCCGTAAGCATGGCATCGTGGCGTGCTCGTCGAACTATGAGCTCTACGGCGATATGAGTGAGCGCGTCATGACTGTCATTGAGTCCATGGTGCCGGCAGCTGAGGTCTACAGTATCGACGAGGCCTTCGCTGAGCTCACGGGTATGTCTGGAGATCTAGAGCGGCTGGGCAGGCAGATTCGAGCCGAGGTATACCGGCGCACGGGGATCCCAGTCGGCGTCGGTATTGCCTCGACGAAGACCTTGGCGAAGCTAGCCAATCATGCTGCCAAAAAATGGCAGAGCCATACCGGTGGCGTTGTTGATCTGCGCGATGAAGTGAAGCGCAACTGGGTGCTCAAGAAATGCGCTGCAGGAGATGTTTGGGGCATTGGCCGTCGTCTCTCCGCCCACCTGGCGGCTATGGATATCCGTACTGCGTGGGAGCTTGCACATGCCGACGCCTGGTCGCTCAGAAAGCAGTTCAACGTTGTGCTGGAGAAGACTGTACGCGAGCTTGGTGGTACCACCTGTCTGGAGCTAGACGAGCCCGATCCCCCCAAGAAAGAAATTTGCTGCAGCCGCATGTTCGGTACCCGGCTCACTGAGCTGGCCCCTATCAAGGAGGCAGTGGCGACCTACACGTCTAGGGCTGCCGAGAAGCTTCGTGCGCAGCAGTCGCTCTGCAAGCGTCTACGCGTCAGCATCCGCACCGGCATGTTCAATCCCGATGAGGCGAAGTATGCCAACGGCGTTCTTGTCGAACTACCGTACCCAACGGATGACACGCGTTTGCTGACAAAGGCTGCGCAGGAGGGGGTAGAGAGGGTTTACCGGGAGGGCTACCGCTACAGCAAGGCTGAAGTCCTTCTGCTCGACCTCAGCCAGCGTAACGAGATCACAGGTGATCTGTTTGCGGTTGCACAGCCAGTCGCCAGTGAGAGGCTTATGGGCGTGCTTGACGCGGTGAATGGCCGGTGGGGAAGGGGAACGATGCGTTTGGCGAGTGTGCCTGTCGATCCCGCTTGGGGAATGCGCCGGCAGATGATGAGCCAAAGCTTCACGACACGGGTTAATGAGCTCTGGACTGTTTACTGCAAATAGAGCTGGGGCATGAGCAAGGCAGGGCTTCCAGTTCCCTGGCCATAAGCAACTTATCGGTTGTCTTCAGTCATGCCGCTGTCTTCGTACTGCACTACTTGCAAACCTTCATGGATGTCGCTGCGATCAATTAGAAATAGTTTCCGAGATCGAGCACACGGTCAAATGATCATTCTCTTCACATGCTGAACCACAGAGCACGGTGGCTAATCGAATGAGAATCCAGCTACCAGCCTCGGCCAACTGATCCTTCCTGCACCGAGGGCTGCCCATTGCAACCCAGAGGATCGTTCCATGGATGACATCACCTTGGCTTTCCTGACCTTCAGCGTCGACCATCCGGAAGCGGTTGGGCAGGTACAAGTCCTTACGGAGGCGAATGCCTTGGAGGCCGGTGAATCCCTGCCGTCGCTGCGAGATACCATGATTTCGCAAATTCTGGAGGCAGAGGCTAAGCAACGTAATATTTCACTGAAGGCATTGATACTGGAGCTCACCGGCCAATCGAGCCAAGTGGCAGAGGAACCGGACACGGTTCCAAGCCTAGAAAAGTACAACCAGATGCGCGACTTCGGTGCCTCGCCTGAGCCTTCAGGGGCATCCAAGGTCACGACACGAAGCAAACGCACAGAGCTCCAGGCTCTGCAGTTTTGCGTGCAAAAACACGACGCCACTAGGCTCCATTACGACTTCCGCCTTGAGCTAAACGGCACGCTCAAGAGCTGGGCTATACCGAAAGGGCCCTGCTTCGATCCGAAGGTGAAGCGGCTGTCGGTGCATGTCGAAGACCATCCGCTCGACTACGCCACCTTTGAAGGAACAATTCCCAAAGGGCACTACGGTGCCGGCGAGGTGATCGTCTGGGATCGCGGTATCTGGATCCCTCAAGGTGATCCGGACGAGGCCTACCGCAAAGGCCGACTCAAGTTCGAACTGCAGGGCGAGAAGCTGTCAGGCCTGTGGAATCTGGTTCGAACCAGTATCGAAGGCAAGCAGGAGCACTGGTTTCTCATCAAACATCAGGACGAGTCGGCCAGACCGCTCGCTGAGATTGATGTCGTGGCAGAGCAACCGAACAGCGTGCTCAGCGACCGAACCGTCATCCCCAGGAAACGAGGCAAGTCGAAATCCTCATCGCCCAGTGCGTCACCAGATCAAGTCGAGCCGCTTCCAACGGCTCATGCAGTGCCGGCAGACCTTCCTGAGAAGCTGGCACCGCAGTTGGCCACGCTCGTCGAGTCGAGTCCGCAGGGCAGTGAGTGGCGCTTCGAAATCAAGTTCGATGGCTATCGCATGCTCTGCCGAGTCGAGGGTGACGAAGTGCGCCTGCTCACTCGAAATGGACATGACTGGACTGACAAGCTGCCGAAGCTGGCCGCAGCAATCAAGCAGCTCGGTTTGGAAAGCTCCTGGCTCGATGGTGAGATTGTCGTCCCGAACGCTGATGGCGTACCCGATTTCCAGCTGCTGCAGAACGCGTTCGACGCGGGCAAGAGCCAGGGCATCATCTATTACCTGTTCGACCTTCCGTACCTCAACGGCGCTGACCTGCGCCTGGTGCCTGTGGAGCAGCGGCGAGCCGCTCTCAAACAGGTGATGGAAAGCAATGAACATCCCTTGCTTCGATTCTCGGACGACTTTACCGAGGACGTCGATGCGCTCATGAACAGCGCCTGCCAGATGAAGATGGAGGGACTGATTGGGAAACGCTCGGGTAGCCCCTATGTATCAAGGCGCAGCGATTCGTGGATTAAGCTCAAGTGCAAGCATCGCCAGGAATTCGTGATCGTTGGCTTCACCGATCCGAAAGGTGCTCGCAGTGGCTTTGGAGCATTGGTGCTGGCCCTGACTAATAAGGACAGCGGAGAGCTTCGGTACGCCGGCAAGGTCGGCACTGGATTCACCGAGTCGACCCTCGCCACCATCTTGAAGAAGCTGCTGCCTTTGGAGCAGAAAAGGGTGCCGGTGGCGAATCCGCCAAAGGGTGTCGACGCCAAGGGCATCCATTGGTTGAAGCCTGAGCTCCTGGCTGAGGTCATGTTCGCTGAGATCACCTCGGATGGTGTGGTGCGACATGCCGTCTTCCATGGCATCCGCACTGACAAGCCCGCTAAGGACATCACGGAAGAGAAGCCGGCGCCCGCGCCGAAAAAAGCGACATACGCCAAAGCGGAGGCGACCAAACCAACAAGCAGTAAGGTTAGGATCACGCACCCCGAGCGCGTCATCGATCCCAGCAGCGGCCTCACAAAGCGTGATCTGGCCGAATACTATGCCCAGGTCTCACCTTGGCTTTTGCCGCACCTGAAAGATCGTCCCATTGCGCTCTTGCGAGCGCCTGAAGGCATCACAGGTGAGCTGTTCTTCCAGAAGAATGCTGATCGCCTAGCGATACCCAACATCACGACCGTGCCGAAGGCTGAGGCAGGCAAAGCCGGCATGGTGATCAACAGCGTCGAAGCTCTGGTCGGGGCGGTGCAGATGAGCACCATTGAGCTGCACTCCTGGAACGGCACAACCGCTCGCATTGATCAGCCTGATCGCTTCGTCCTCGATCTCGATCCAGATCCTGCTTTGCCTTGGAAGGCGATGGTCGAGGCCACACAACTCACCCTGGTGGTGCTGGATGAACTAGGCCTGCAGTCCTTCCTGAAGACCAGCGGAGGGAAGGGTATCCACATCATGGTGCCGCTTACTCCGGAGGCTTCATGGGAAGAGGTGAAGTCGTTCAGCCAGGCGGTGGTGAAATACATCGCCAAGCTCATTCCAGATCGATTTTCGGCTGTGCTCGGCCCGAAAAATCGCATCGGCAAAATCTTCATCGACTATTTGCGAAACGCTAAAGGCGCTACGACGGTCAATGTCTATGCGGCCAGGGCTCGTGAAGGGCTACCTGTATCTGTCCCGATTTACCGAGAGGAGGTCGCCGAGCTCAAGTCCGCAGCGAGGTGGAACATCACCAACCTCCAGGAGCGTCTGGATGAGCTCGGCGGTGATGATCCTTGGGCGGAACTGGCCAGTACGAAGCAGCTCATCACGTCAGAGATGAGACAGCGGATCGGCATGAAACAGAAGGAGTAGAACGATGGACAACTACCACGTAAGCCCTACAGCAGAAGGTTGGGAGCTCAAGAAGGCTGGAGCTGAACGGGCTTCGAAACGCAGTACCACCAAGCAGGAGCTGGTGAGCTCATTGTCTGAGTTCTTCGAAGGTAAAACCGCCTCGGTGAAAATCCACAAGGCCGACGGCACCATCGAGGAGGAGCGTACCTACCCCCGCTCAGATGACCCGCGTCGTAGCAAAGGTTGAAGGACATAACTGCCCGTGACCTCGGCATAGAGGTCGCGGATGACCTTGGCCTGTTCAGATGGTTGCTGGCAAGTTTTCTCATGGGCAAGCCCATCCGCTCAACCGTGGCTGTAAAGGCATACCGAATCCTCGTCCATGAGCAAGGCCTGGATACGCCGCAGAAGCTTGTCCAAATCTCTCATTCGGTACTTGTCAGATTACTCGGTCAGGCCGGGTATACGCGATACGACGAATCCACCGCCCGACGGTTGCATGCCCTTGCCAACAAGGTTGAGGTGGAACTGGCTGCCCAACTTGAGGCACTGCCGGGAGCCACAGGCATTGAGGGTTTTAAACGCTGGCTAATGGAGTTTGAAGGTATAGGCCCTAAGACGGTGGAGATATTCCTGCGCGAAGGTCGGGCCCATTTGACGACGTTGGTAGGCCGCTGAGCAGAGGGTGGCCTATAGCCCCCATCGACGTGCGGACACATGAGTGAAACACTCGGTGATTGGACTATGGACTGGAGTAGCTGATGAGGCTCGACATCAAGGGTTTGTCGCTGTCAGGGAAGACAGTGATCGTCATAGAAGACGATCCGACGCTTCGAACCTTGCTGGTGGAAATTCTTAGCGAATTGGGCGCCGCCTGCGCTGCATTCGATAACGCCGAAGATGCCTTGATCAGCATGTTGAGCCTTAAAGATGAATGCTCGCTGATCGTTGTGGATCACGGCGTACCTGGAAGCATTCAGGGAATGGAATTCATCTCCATGGCCCATGAGAGGTGGCCTGGGCTGCCAGCGATTCTGACCTCGGGCTATCAGCTGGACGCGTCGCAGGTGACCCCGCCTGTTATCTACCTGTTCAAGCCATGGTCGATTGATCAGCTAGCAGACGCAATATGTAAGGCACTCAGCGTTGCTTCCGTAGATACAGGCGAGTGAGTGATTAGGCATCTGCGCCCCCAATGGTTTGCTTAAGCCTCGATGGCGGGCAGGGTTACCAGCTTGTTAATCAGCGAGGCCAGATCGGTAATCCCCCACGGTTTGGGCAGGAATGCCGCCCTCACCGGAAGTAAATGGGTATCGATGATTGCGTGTCCTGACGTCAAAATCACGGGTAGGGTAGGCCACCTGCGCCAAATAACGTGCGCCAGACCTAATCCGTCCATGCTGCCAGGCATGTGGATATCGCTCATTACCAATGCAGGGGTTTCTTCATGCGAAAGGTGGTGAAGCGCCTCGTCAGCATTTGCCGTGGACGTAATGGTTACCGCGTAAAGTGACGAGAGACTCTCTACGGTGAGGTCTCTGAGTAGTTCGTCGTCTTCTACGATCAAAATGGTTTTGGTCATGCGTCGTTAGCTCGCCTCTGGTATGCGTTAGGGCGTCTCGGCCATACGACGTTGCTCCGAAGCGATGAGTGGTGGGCCAAGCGTCGCATGGCATTAGCGGCTATCGTAGGAGGGCGTCAAGCGAACCGCCTTCACGCTCTGCCCGGTTTTCGGGGCGTATACCGTCAATCTGAAGGGAAGACTATGCAGCAGCTGCCAGCTGACGAAACCATACGAGCGGCCTTGAAGAAGACCCACATTCGCCTGCACCGCCAACATGAACTGGTGGTGGAGTTCGGCGTGATGTCCTTGAAAGTGACTGACCTGGATGTGTTGTTGACCCATGCCTGTGAAGTCGTCGCTGAAGGGATGAGCACTCGCTTCGCCAAGGTGCTGCAGCCGGCTGAGGAGGGGGAAGGCTTCATCTTGTCACACGGTGTGGGCTGGGACGCTTCTGACATCGGTCAGGCTACCGTGGGTGCCGATGAAGCAAGCCCGGCAGGCTATGCATTGGCAACCTACAGGCCAGTGCTCTCGAACCATCTGGGCATGGAGCACCGGTTCCGAACACCGGAGCTGCTGAAGAAATACGGAATCGAAAGGGCTATCAACGTCCCGATCCGGGGCGTACTTAGCCCCTTTGGCGTTCTCGAAGCCGATAGCAGTGACGGGGACGATTTTGTAGAGAGCGATCTCGTATTTTTGGAGGGTATCTCGAACGTCATTTCCATGGCCCTTGAGCGAATATCTGCGGGAGCAGATATCCCTCTTCCCGATCCGTATTCGGAAACACTTCTGAACGCTAGTCCCGACTGGGTCGAGATCCTGACTTCAAGTGGCGAGATCGAGTTCATGAACGAAACCGGGCTACTCTTCCTGGCTACCCAGCTGGCGGATGTAAAAGGCCAGAGGTGGCAAGACTTGTGGCCCGAGGAGTCTCGCTCACTTGTTTGCGAGGCTATGGGAAAGGTCAGCAGCGGGGAAACCGCTCGATTCGAGGCCTATCACCCCATCTCTGCAGATGATCCAAAATGGTGGGACGTGACGGTGGCGCCGATCCTCGGAGTGGACGGCAAGGTCGAGCGAATGATTGCCGTATCGCGAGATATCACCGAGCGTCATCAATATGAAGCTCAATTGCTGTCGCTCATCGAGGCCCAGAATAGCCAGCAAAACCGAAGCGACCTCTATCTCGAAGAGATCCACCATCGCGTCAAGAACAGCCTTCACCTGGTAAACACACTACTCTTGCTGCAGGCCAATCTCACGCCTGATGCAGCGGTCAAATTGCAACTTGAAACCGCCGCAGGCCGAGTGGTGACCATTGCCACGGTTCACGAGCGGCTGTACCAAGCTGCCGAAGAACAAGAACTTCGTGCTCGTGACTACCTCACTGCTCTGCTGGGGGATCTGGGCAGGGCTTTGGCTGACCGGAAAATTGCGCTGGAGGCTGACGACTTCGTATTGCCTCCAGAAAGAATGGCGCCCTTGGGACTGGTGATTTCTGAACTGATCACGAATGCCCTCAAGTATGGCAAGGGCGACATTGAGGTGGCCGTCAAGCATGCCGGCGACCATGCGCTACTCACCGTCAGGGATGAGGGCGACGGCTTCCCTGATAATTATCCTAAGCCGACAGGTACAGGGCTTGGCATGCGATTGGTCAAAAGCTATTCCGGTTACGGTAGCGCGGCAGTGGAGGTTGATCGGCAGGATAGTAAAAGTTGTATCCATGTACGCTTCAAACTCTAGGCGCGCCTGCACACACCGATGGCACTTAGCCAAATGCGTATGGTCGTAATCAGGCTGATTCGAGACCTGGCATCATCATTGGAGGAGTAGGGTATGCGTAACTGGGGATGGCTGATGACTGCGGTAGGTTACGCTGGGCTTTCAGGAATGTTAGCCATAATCGGCGTTGCGGTTTCAGGGTTTCACAACCTCACTAGCGAGATGCTAGGGGTGAGCCTGTTGCTAGCGGCAGCGTCATTAGCGCTGGTGTTCGTTGGTGGTCGTCTTCGAGCGAGAGGCAAACCCTTGTTGCCCATTTCGCTGTCTTCTTGAGACCGCTTTCATTTTCTCAAAAAGTGGCCAGAGTGCCATGCACCCCGGCCAGGCTCATTTCAAGTTACCGGTTTTCACTACCGCGACCGCCGCCGTGGCTGTTTTGCCCGCCTTTACGGCCCGCCTCGGAGGCACGCTCACGGTCGTTGGCAAAGTTGCCGCCTGAGCTCTGCCCGCCTTTGCGACCTGCCTCCGACGCTTTCTCGCGATCATTGGCAAAATTGCCAGGATTGTTCTGAGCAGTACCACCTTGATGGCCACGATTGGTTTGGTTGTTAGCCATGATCTTTCACCTCATGTCGTCACACAGGAAAGTCTGTGTTCAACTCGGACGTCCTGGGGCGGGGTGTTTACTCAGTGGGTTTTGGCCAAGGCCGACGGGTTGCGCGAAAGAACCGGTGCAGGCGTGTGTGGCGTCCTTAAGCTTTGTTCGCGAACGTTTGGGAAAGATCAAGCTTGGCAGACGCCGACCTTCCACCCCCGTCGGCGTGGTTAAGCTGAGCGCAGAGCAGTTCCTGGAGCTGGGTTATTGGCCACGGCTTAGGAAGGAACTCCGCACCTGGCGGCAACACTCTCCCTGCAAATTCGTAGTATCCGCTCATGACAATGATGCGCGTCTGAGGTTTTTGCTGGCTTGCCATCCAGGCAAGATCAACCCCATTGAGTAAACCAGGCGTTTGTACATCCGTTATCAGCAGCGTCCAATCTTGCTTCCTCAACGCCTCATTACCGTCATCGGCAGTCGCCACCGCTGTCACCATGGCCCCCCATTCTTCCAGGTACAGGGTCAAAAGCTCTCGAATCATGGGTTCGTCCTCAACGATGAGAACAGTTGGGCGAATTATCTTCGCAGCGGAAAGCAGCTCTTTCATACGTGTACTCGGACATGCGGCTGCAGGAAGGGAGGGACATCCAGGTCTGCTTGCTTTCTTCCAGCAAGACGTAGCAGCGCGCCATCACTACGACATCGCCAGCGTTCAAAAAATTCACTTCAACTTGAGTCAGTGCCATCCATTCCCATCCGTGAGCGGATCTATAACGGGGGGGACCATCTGGACGCATCCATGCCGCTGACACCGCCCTACTGAACCTCTGCAATCTGCGTGACTCAACCCTCCATCAGCATATGAGGCCTCCTGATGCGCACACTCGAGAAAAACCTGTCTGCCGCCCAATTGCTGAAACTCAATTGTTTGGCGGTTTGGTATCGGGTGCTTGAAGACAGGGCATTGCGCATGGACTCGCCTGACGATTATCACGAGGAATTGCTTCGCCAAGCCGATGAGATGGATCGTCGAGGGATTATCTGCTGGCAGGAATGGCGCGATCTTCGTCTGGAGGCTGACGCTGCTTACTTGAGAGCGGTAGCAGGGGAGGACTATCGCCCGGTTAATCCCACGAGCTCGTCAGCAAAGTAGGGATCGAACGTGATCTCGCAATGAAACCATGCTCATTCTCGGTACGCAGACCTCCTCTA
>NZ_BCBJ01000152.1:0-8256 GCF_001320605.1 Pseudomonas sp. NBRC 111133
CCTGGAAGCCAATGGATTGGCCTGGGACGAGGAAAGCCCGGCTCACGGTCTGAGTGCTCTGTCGAGGTATAGGGATTGGTCGAGCGGAGAATTAGCACTTGATCCCGGCACGGTGAACAATCGTCTGGCCTTGATCGTGAGGTTCTACCGATGGGCTAAGCAGCGCAACCTGATAACTGTGCTGCCCTTCGGTGAGAAAAGGGTAAGAGCTGCCCAACATTCCGGTCTTCTCAGTCATATCGCTCGGCCCGGAGCCGAGAGCACGAAAGTTTCGGTGATGGTTCGCGACCGAAAGCGCTTGACCAAATTCCTGACCAAGGATCAAGTCAAGGTATGCCTTGCCCTGGATACCGATCCAAGCCACCAGATATTGTTCCACCTCATGGTGCGTACCGGCCTTCGCTCCTGTGAGGCGAGGTCTTTTCCTCTCAAATATGTGTTCAACCCCAGGTTGAAGAAGGGACTGCGCCCAGGGCAAATGATCAGTGTTGCTCTTGATCCTTCAGACATGCATATCAAGTACGACCGGCCTAGAACTATCGACGTGCCATGGTCGTTGATGGAGAGCATGTGGTCTTACTCCCTTCACCAACGAGAGGTTCGTAAGTCCAATAGTGATGGACGTGTTACCGCGCTGCTGCTGACTAATGAAGGCAGGCATTATTCAAAAGATTCCGTAGTGGACGTTATGAAGTCCTATGAAAGAAAGTGCGGCTTCTATGTTCGGGCCCACATGCTACGCCACACCTATGGGACTTATACCTTGCTTGCTCTTCGAAAAAGTAAAGAGTTTGAAGGTGAGCCATTGTTGTATGTCCGAGATAGGCTGGGGCATTCAGATGTGCAAACAACTATGATCTATTTGCATCTCATAAACCAGCTTGAAGCCCAATCCGTCCTTGCTCACGAGGACGAAATTGACATGATGTTTATGACTGATTCGGTTTCGCGTATCTGAGGTAGCACCATTGGCTCGGCAAAAAAGCTACAAGGCGGTTATGCGGTCGGTTACAAAAGGATTCGAGGCTGTCGAAGATGATATCAAGATTGACCTGCCGAGAAATCCGAGAAACCACAGGCAACTCGATCATACGAAATATTTAGGCTTGGGCTTCGATGCTTGGGCAATTCAAAGTCTTCACGTTATCAAAGCTTTGCTACAAGGAGGAAACTTCTCAGTGACGACCTTGATTGGTTACTCTACGAACGGACTAAGATTTTTTATAAATTTCTTGAGTGGCGGTTCGGTCAAGTCGCCACCTGCAACGCCAAACAGTCTTACCAAACGCCACTTGGAGCGATACGTCTCTTGGCTGAGGCTAAAATACCCTAACGGCTCGACAGCCAAGAATTACTATACTAGCTTCAAGTCGTTAGTTGTTGTTTTGGCTGAATATGGATTTATTGAAGTCAATCTTGACGATCTTTTGCCCCTCAATCCATTTCCTAATAATGCGCAGAGCACTAAAGATGCAGATCCGCTCACCTTGGGTGAAATGCAAAGGCTGATTGGCGCTTTGAAGTCAGATCTTATTGCCATCCATAAGGGTGCATTCCTTGGAAATGGCGCGGAGGCGATGGCTGTATTGCTACTAATTACTGCGGCAAGGTCTGGAATCAATACTACGCCGCTCTTGGAGATGAAGAGGGATGCCCTACAGCCTCACCCATTTATTCCTAATCTCAGGTTGATTACTACCGTCAAACGTCGAGGTAAAGGCGCACAGAGCAAAACAATCCGTCAGACTAATCTGCTAGATGAGTACAGTGCTATTCCCCTGGATGGGGTGGCAGTCCTCAATAAGGCGCTGGAGATTTCTAAGCCACTCGTAGCACTGGCACCTGATGAAATATCTTCATGTGTGTGGTTATATCGCTCGGGCCAGCCTGGCCGCTCGAACGACATCGTTACCCTTACACCCGGTGCTTTATATGTCACGGCAAAAAGCATTTGTGAGCGTCATGCGCTTCAGGATGATCAAGGCAATCGGCTAAATGTCACGCTTAGTCGGCTGCGAAAGACTATGGAAAGCCGTTTGTGGAAACTGAGTGGTGGCGACATTATAGAAGTTTCCTCCGTTATGGGTCATACCCCTGGTGTCGCCGATAATCACTATTTGAAAATCAACGATGAGATCAAGATCGACGGGGCGACATTTGTTGGGGAGGCTTTTCCGGACAAACTACGTGGCATAAACGTTATACCAACCCCGCCAGGCGGCTGCAAAGATAGCCTTTACGGTAGTCTGGCACCAAAGGATGGCGTCAATCATTGTTCTGAATTCATCCACTGCCTCGGTTGCCCTAGCTATGCAATTGTAGGCACCTTGGAGGACTTATACCGGCTGTTCAGCTACCAACAATTCTTGTATGCAGAAGTCGAATACTTTCTCACGGACGAGTGGGGCGCATGGCGCAAGCGTCAGTTTGACTATATTCGATTGATAGATGATTTCACCCAGAAGTTTGATCTTGCATTGGTTTCGCAAGCAAGGGCTCAGGCTGAGTCATCTCCGCACTTGTTCTGGGCTAAAAAAATCGAGTTCATGAAGAAAAAATTGGACGGTGAAATTTGAGCATAAGAACCACGAGTGCGGTGTTAAAGGCATATGATGTCCTCATCGCACAACCAGTTTCAGCGAATGGCCTAAGTCCCGCAGAGCGGGATGCAATCGTGATCAGCGCTATCGTTAATGAAGATGGAGAAACCTTCGTTCTTAGCAGGTTTGGCGATGCACAGTGGGATCTTCGCCCGTTTTTTGATCAGGCCAATGTTGCTCATTCTTATAAATTCATCAACTGGGATATGGGCATGCCTCGGGCGCTTATTGATGACTGCAAAGCTGTTGCTTATGCTTGGTTTAAAAGAGGAATGCCTAGATCCAAACCTCCTATCGCACGGGGCATTACTACTTTCGCCGTCGTCAGCGCGATGCCTTTTGTTCGCTGGTTAAACGATCTAGGAGTTTCAAGCTTTGCAGATGTCCGTCCGATCCATGTCAGCAATTACGTTCATCATTGCAAATATGAATTGAAGTTAAAGCCTCTCCCGCTGTATGGGCGATTACGGGTTATTGATTTTCTTTGGGTGTTTTCTGCCGACACGATGTTTCCCATTCAGAGTTATCCTTGGGGTAATTCGACATTGTGGCGGATTTGTGGGGTCGCGAATGTAAAAGGGTTGGGTGCTGCCACTAAAAACGTCGGGCGAACAGATATTATTCCTCATGATGAACAATCTAGGATTTTCAACTATTGCGAAAGCATTGTCCGGGAGATGAAGGCCGAATTGGCAGCCAATGGTATTGGATATCATCCTAGTGATGAACGGATGGCAATTCGTTGCAGAGATGCTGTTCTGTATATAGTTTCAATCACTAGCGGCATGCGCAATGACGAGGCAATTGGAATTGAGGTTGGCGCTTGGCGCAAAGAGTTAAAAAACGGGGTTACCTTTTGCTGGGTGACCACAATCGAGCACAAGACAGGTAAAGGCCAAGTCGAATATCTTGTACCAGAACTGACGATTGAAGCTTTAAGTCTTTTGGCAAAATATTCAGTACCCATCAGAAAAGAGCTGGATGAAGAGATTAGACAGCTTGCAAGCAATCGGGATTTTTCGTATTCAACTGAACATCTCCTTAGGCTCGAAAAAGCCCGAAAAGACGCGAATAAACTATTTTTGGGACGAAACACACAAGGAGGGAAAGTTCAGGAAAGCCATCACGTTGAGGCTCTCAGCGGGCAAGCATCCAATGCTGCGTTTGACCGTATAGCTAAAGCCGCTGGAAGCGATTGGCCGTTGAGGACGCATCAATGCAGGCGAACATATGCAAGATGCTTTGTAGAATCCCGTATGGGCCGCACTTCATTGATCTACCTCAAATGGCAGTTCAAACACAGCAGCATGAGTATGACCCAACTCTATGCATCCAATCCGCAGCAAGACCTGACTCTCTTTGATGAGATCTTCCAGCAGATGACAGAGTTTAAAATTGACCTGATCGAATCATGGCTCGATGATCAGCCACTGGCAGGGGGCGCTGGCGAAAAGATTGTGGAGTTGCGGGCGATTCCAATCAAGGATAGAGCTGCTTTGCTTGCCCAGACCGCCCCACATGCCAACATTCGTGCGACTGGACACGGCTGGTGCATCGCCACAGAGCGGGGCTGCGGAGGTGCTGGTCTATACGAAGCCACACGGTGTCCAGGGTGCAAAAATTCGGTGATCGATGAAGTCTTCGCCAGCACTTGGCAGGACATCTACATTCAACAGCGAGAGCTGATAAAAATTGAGGATGCAGGCCCCGCTGTTAGGCAGCGCGCAGAACGCGACTTGCAGGTTGCACTAGATGTAATTACCAGCCTTGGCCTTTCTCCAGTTGAGGAAATGGAGGAGGCGGCAAATGACTAGACAGGCGGTGGGCCCTGACTCTCCTATTCGCTCCAGGTCGAAGACACTCGCCGCGCTCAACAAGGTCGTCGACGATCTAATTGCTGGTGACGAAAAGCTTTCCATCACATCCGTTGCCCGTGCCGCAGGTGTGACTCCGGGACTCATCCATAACACTTACCCAAGCATAGCGGAAAGGATTCGCAACATCGTTGGCAAGTCGGTGCGAGCCCAGCGAGACTCTAAGCATCAAGCGTTGATGAGCGAGAAAGAAAAGAACAGGGTGCTCCGTGCAGAGAATGATCAGCTTTTAGCGGAGGTAGCTCGGCTGGCTTCGGTTAACCAGCGACTAATATTCGAGATGATTCAGCTGAAGGCGGTTGCCAACGGTAAGGTCACCGCACTCCCTCTGAAACCAGGGCCCAACTAGGCCCTGATGGGGAGCCCACTGAATTCGGCAAAAATCGTAGACCACCACTTCAAGCGCCACGATCACGCCCGACTGTAGCTTGTTGACTGGTCAATCTGGTTCACGGGTGAAGCGATAGAACAGGTTCGGCTCGCTGACCACGTACAAATACCCTTCATTGTCGATGGTTACGCCTTCGGCCTGGGGTATGCCTTTCAGCAAACCAGCAAAACCTCTCGCCAGGGAGCGGAAACTCACCACCTTGCCCTCGTCGGTCATTTCAATCAGCAGTTTCGACTCGTCGCTGAGCAATATCAGATGGCCGCTCTGTTGATCGAAGACGACTGAAGACAGGTCAGTCGCAAACACCTTGTCTTTTACCAGGCTGGACAGGTCACGCACGTGCAAGGAAAAGCCTCCGGCCAGGCTGGCACGAAGGCCGCTCACTTCCAGCAATTGGCGAGGATCTCGCTCCTTGGTCACAAACAGGCGGTCGCCTTTCAGGTCGTAGGCGAGCCCTTCAAGGCCTTTGTTGTCTTCCTTGCCAAACGCCAGGGTGAGAGCTGGATACTGGTCTCGGCTCAATGGTCGACCAGGAGAAAGTTTACCGTCTTCGGCGATGGGGACATCCACGATAACCAGGCTCTGCCGGCGCTCCTCGGCGATTACCAGCTGGCCATTGCCGGCATAGGACACAGCTTCCACATCGTGGAAGCCATCCAGGTTGTAACGCCTTTCCACATCACCGTCACGACTAAGGGCCAATAGTTCGTTTGGGCCGTTGGTGACCGCCCACAGCAGGTTTAGGTCAGGGTCAAAGGTCAGACCCGAAAGATTGCTGTCCACACCGGAAACCGCCTTAGCATCCAGTTCAACCCGATAGCCAGGCAGCCACACAGAGCGCTCCTGCCAATCGTCGGTGTGCCAGCTGGTCTTGATCCAGAAGTACAAACGATCATCAAGGTGATGGGTGCGGACTTGGAATACGGTAAGCAATACAAGGCACAGCAGTGCCCACATCCAGGCGCTTGTTTTCCGTGTTCGGCCCAGCCAGTTTTTTGCCAACAAATACATAGAAATCTCGTTAATTGGGGCTGACGCCACGAATCGTGACGATTTCAACCCGACTCAGTGCGACTCGCACAGGTGATGCACAGCAGCGTGGCCGGATCAAATTCCAGGCGGCCCGAGGCGATCAACTCGCCGCATTGGTTACACCAGCCATACTCACCCTCGTGCCAACGCTTGAGGGCCAGTTGGAGGCGGACGCGTTCATGCTGCGCCCGACTGCGGATGGCATCGTTCATTGCTTGCTGCTGGAGTGCATCCATCCTCGACAAACGCCCTACCTTGCTTTGATCCAGCTCTACCGATTGCGAGCGAGACTCAGCGTCTTCCAGCAATCGATCCAGCTCGGCAGCCCGCTGTTCCAGCAGGGTCTTGAAATGGGCAAGATCGAGGGCGTCGTCCATGGCCATTAGCGCAGCAGTAACAGCGGACTGATGGTGGTGCGGAGCATGCTGGTCGTGGTGCTACCGACCAGGAACTGCCGGATACGGGAATGGCCATAGGCCCCCATCACCAGCAGATCAATGCCATGCTCTTTCTGATAGGCGTGCAGGGTAGGCTCTATCTCACCGCTCCGGGTCTCGGCACGAACAGTGAAGCCGGCGTTGATCAGCACTTTCTGCGCCCAGTCCAGCTGTGCAGATGCTTCATCGCTTACGGGGCCAACCATGACCAGGTGGATCGGCAACCCCTTCAGCAGCGGGCTGGCTGCCAGCATCTCCACACCCTTGCGGGTAGTAGCGCCGCCATCGAATGCCAGCATCGCGCTCTTGGGCTTTTGGAAGCTGGCCGGGGTAACCAGGATTGGCCGGTGCATGATACGAATCACGCTCTCCAGCTGGCTTCCGACCTGCTGACTCAGATTGCCACTAGACTCGCCCTGGCGACCGATGACCAGCAGGCGCGTTTCGGTTTGCAGCTCTTGCAGGCTTTCCAGCAGATCGCCATGACGTTGCTTGGACTCCGGCGCGGCCACGCCATCCTTAATGGCCCGCTCTTTCGCGGCCGCAAGCATGATCCGCCCTTGCTCAAGGGCCAACTTTCCCCGCTGTTCATCCAGGGAAGCAAGCTCATCAAGCAGATGCTCGCGGCTGCCAAGGCCGATATTGCCACTCAAGTCGGCCGCAACTGGGTACTGGCGCTGATCCAACACATGCAAGAAGGTCAGCGGGGCTTCCAGGCTCAGACTGGCCCATGCTGCGTAGTCGCACACAGCTGGAGCCGAGGTGGAACCGTCGATACAGGCAATTACTTGGGTCATCGTTGTTCTCCTTCTCAGTGGCCCATGAGTTGATCAATGGCGTCGGGTTTATCGTGAACACCAAAGCGATCCACGATAGTGGCGCTTGCTTCGTTGAGACCCAGCACTTCAACTTCGGTGCCTTCGCGGCGGAACTTGATAACCACCTTGTCCAGGGCTGCAACAGCGGTGATATCCCAGAAGTGGGCGCGATTCAGGTCGATGGTTACCTTGTTCAGGGCTTCCTTGAAGTCGAAGGCCGCGACGAACTTGTCTGCCGAGCTGAAGAACACCTGGCCGGTGACGTTATAGCTACGATGCTCGCCGGCTTCGTCCAGCAAAGAGCTGATTGCCATGTAATGGCCAACCTTGTTGGCGAAGAACATCGCGGCCAGCAGCACGCCGGCCAGCACGCCGAAGGCCAGGTTGTGGGTGGCGACCACGACCACCACGGTGACGACCATGACAATGTTGGTCGACAACGGGTGCTTCTTCAGGTTGCGCAGCGAATCCCAACTGAAGGTGCCGATGGATACCATGATCATTACGGCTACCAGAGCAGCCATTGGGATCTGCTTCAGCCAATCGCCGAGGAATACCACCATCAGCAGCAGGAATACGCCTGCTGCCAGGGACGACAGGCGAGAGCGACCGCCGGATTTCACGTTGATGATCGACTGACCAATCATCGCGCAGCCGGCCATACCGCCGATCAGACCCGAAGCAATGTTGGCCACGCCCTGGCCCTTGCACTCGCGGTTCTTGTCACTAGGGGTGTCGGTCAGGTCGTCAACAATGGTCGCGGTCATCATCGACTCCAGCAGACCGACCACGGCCAGTGCTGCCGAGTAAGGGAAGATGATGGCCAACGTCTCGAACGTCAGCGGCACGTCAGGCCAGAGAAAGATTGGCAGCGTATCCGGCAGTTGACCCATATCACCGACCGTGCGGATATCCAGCCCAACCGACATGGCAACGGCGGTCAGCACGATGATGCACACCAGCGGCGATGGGATGAGCTTGCCGATCTTCGGGACATAGGGGAACAGATAAATGATGCCGAGGCCTGCGGCTGTCATGGCGTAGACGTGCCAGGTGACATTGGTCAGCTCGGGCAGCTGAGCCATGAAGATCAGGATCGCCAGC
>NZ_BCBJ01000153.1:0-1182 GCF_001320605.1 Pseudomonas sp. NBRC 111133
AGGGGATGTAAGCCGGAACCCCAGAAATTTCCGTCACCCTAGTTGGGTGGGCTCAACACTCGTGTCACCAGCTACCTTCTGGAGAATCGAGCTCGGCCATCCCTCCCTGGACGGGCATCGCTCGACGATGTTCAACGGCTCCCTCACGGGGCCGT
Organism: Pseudomonas sp. NBRC 111133; assembly: GCF_001320605.1. Taxonomy (NCBI): domain Bacteria; kingdom Pseudomonadati; phylum Pseudomonadota; class Gammaproteobacteria; order Pseudomonadales; family Pseudomonadaceae; genus Pseudomonas; species Pseudomonas sp. NBRC 111133. Next base: position 156 of record NZ_BCBJ01000153.1, read on the forward strand.
CGTTTTGTGGGGGCTATTCCATCCACAAGTCGTCGAGGTTCTTGAAGTTCCAGAGCGTCGGGTCTTCGGGGCCAGTGATACTGTCCTTGCAACTCGTGGCCGCCAGGTCGATGGTCTGCATCGGGATCGGCTCTCTCGAGCGTAGCGAGAAGAACACGCGAACCTTGGGAGTCAGCAGTGATTCCATTCCCGGCTCAACGACAACGGCCAGACGCTGAGAGGACAGGCGAACCAAGGAGCCGACGGGGTAGATGCCCACGGCCTTGACGAAGGCGTGGAAGATGCGTTTGTCGAAATGGCCCTCCCACTTGGCCATCTGCCGCATCGCCGCGGACGGGTCCCACGGCTTTTTGTAGGCTCGCTCCGACGTCACGGCATCATAGACGTCGCAGATTGCGCCCATGCGGGCCAGGAGTGAAATGGCGTCACCGGCCAAGCGATCCGGGTAGCCGGTTCCGTCGATCTTCTCGTGATGGTGCAGGGCAATGTCCACCACCCCGGGCTCGGCCCCGCCTGCGCGCAGCATCTTTGCGCCCTCCACAGGGTGGCGCTTCATGATGGCGAACTCGGCATCGGTGAGCTTGCCTGGTTTGTTAAGCACTTCCAGCGGCATCGCGGCCTTGCCTAGGTCGTGCATCAGTCCGCCGATGCCAGCCAGGCGCGTTTGCTCCTCGTCTAGATCGAGATGCCGGGCCAGCGATAGCATCAGGGCGCAGACGGCAACCGAGTGCAGGTAGGTGTAATCGTCGTGCGTTTTGATGCGTGCGACGCTGATGAGGGCATGAGGTTGGCGCAGCACCGAGGCAGCGATTTCTCCGACCAGCGGCAACGTCGTGCTTGGGTCGACGGCCTTGCCAAGCCGGGCTTCCTGGAACATGTCCATGACTTGGGACTTGGCCGCAAGACAGAGTTTCCGTGCATAACACATTTCGCTCTCCATTGAGGTTGCGCCGTCACTTTTCTTGCTTAGTGGACTAGACGGCAGAGATTGCTCCTCCGACAATTCTCTGGGCTCTGGGCTCTGGGC
>NZ_BCBJ01000154.1:0-5600 GCF_001320605.1 Pseudomonas sp. NBRC 111133
GGCGAGCTTGTGGATGTACATGCCGAGACGAAGCTCGGATACGGGAATGCGTTTTACCAACTTATTTTCCTTTCTGAGTTGGGTGGTTAGGCGTGCGCCGAGGCTGGCACCCAGCGGTAGAGCGGAGGTAAGGTCACGCCAAGATTCTTGGATCAGCCGGAACCGCCGAAATTTCCGTCAGCCGATCAACATGGCTTTGTCTCGCGCTCGGTCGATGCGTTCCTGCATCGCCTGCATGACTTCTTCGTGGGTGTACGACTTGGCGTTGGGGTCGTCGGCCTCTCGGAGAGCTTCCTCGACCTCGCGGGTCATCCGCGCATATTCTTCCGGCCACAGCGCTTGCTCCATGCGCAGCGACGCCTGCCCAAGCAGGTGCAGCAGGCCGAACAGCCGCATGTCATTGGTGGCGACGACGTGCTCTCGAATCCGCTCCTGGATCACCTCGCAGGCCCGATGCGCCTCTGGCGTCGCCGTGCCCTCGTAGCCGGCTGGGAGTTCTGCTTCTTCAGCGATTCGCGCCCAAGCGATAGCCAGCGCCTCGATGGTGGACAGGTTCATTTGCTCATCCACTTGCGCAGCAGACGCTTTTTCAGGGAGGCGCGCTCTTGCGGATTGCGTCCCTTGTGGTTGGCAATGCGATCCGCCGTGGCGGCCTGGCGCTTGATGGGCCAGTAGGAGCGGCCATCCTTACCCATCGACCAGACGTTGCTGACCTGGTTTTCCAGTAGAGGCAGATGGGCGCATAGAGCTTCCGGCGACGCGCTGGCCAGCGCGGTGCGCTCGTGGGTTCGCCAGCGCTGATGCCAGAGTTTCTTGTCCTCGCGCTCGCTACGGCAGGTCGTGTGCCCAACGATGGGCGTTTTGCGGCGGCTGCGGCTCATGATGTGGTTGTCTCCAAGAACATTCAGGACAGGCTTTCTGGGTAGAGCGCCGTCACCGGGACAGGGTTTCTTGCACTTGTTCCAGCGAGGTCATCAGATGATCAACCTGATCCTGAAGATCCACGGCGAGATCAAATAGCTCAGCCACTCGGCTGCGTGATCCCTCGTTGAACGCGGCCATTGCCAGTTGATGCAGCTTCAACAGGTCGGTGCGCAGTTGCGGAGGTGCGCCGTCTGCGCTGTCATTCAAATCGCCGCGCAGCACGTCCACGGCATCGACTGCACGCAGCAGTGCCGTGGTATCGAAATTCTCGGGAGTCAGTTCGTCCCATTCGTCGTCGGTGATGCGGGCTGCCATCAGGAGAGCTCCGATTAAGCGGTTGCGAGCGTTAGATGCCCGATCGGCCCGGCTGCTGGCCGTACCTTGATTTCGATGTCGTAGCCGAGGCGATTCAGACAATCCATCAGCTTGCGTTCGGATAGATTGGTGAAGTCGCCGCGCATCATGCCCGACACCTTCGGTTGCGGGATGCCCATGCGTTTGGCCGCCGCTTGTTGAGTCAGCCCAAGGGCGCGCATGGCCCTCCTGATCTCGACCACCAGGCCGGTCTTGATCTTGAGCTTTTCAGCGTCAGGCAGTCCAAGGTCGGCAAAGACGTTGCCCGAGCTGCGCTGAACCTCGACGCCTTCAATGATTCGTTTTTGCATTTCGTAGCTCCTGTGCCAATACCTCGGCCACCTTCAGCCGAGCGCGGATGATGTCCATGTCGGCCTTTGGCGTGGCGATTCCGCTCTTGCTCTTCTTCTGGAAGCAGTGCAGGACGAACACCGCTTCCGCAAACTTGACCGTGTATACCGCTCGATAGGTGCCGCCGGCATCGTCTTCGACGACCTCCAGCACGCCGGCACCACCGAACCCCTTGAGCACCTTTGCTGCGTCATCCTGATCGCCTATCTGCGCCAACGAGAGCGCGTAACCGAAACGGCGACGCACGTCGGACGGCAACGCCATCAAATCCTTGTGGCTGCTCGCGATCCATTCGAGCGGTTTTTCTTTGTTTGTCATGACGGAATTTTATACCTGTTCAGGTAATGATGTAAACGCGGCAACCTCAAGGAGGTGTCGTAAAACATTTGTTTTGCGACAGGCTGTCAGCCGCCGCTGTGCTACCTGTGCAACACCCCCTCAAAAATGTACGGAAAACTCTATCGCTATTCACTATTATGCGGAAACCTGTTTTTGATGGTTATCCGCCTATGTTGGTTGGCTACATGCGCGTGTCGTCGGACTCCGACCGCCAGAGCACGGACTTGCAGCGCGACGCGCTGCTCGCCGCCGGCGTCGATCCGCGTCACCTGTTTGAGGATCGTGCCTCTGGCGCGAAGGATGACCGTGCCGGCTTGGCGCGGGCGCTTGAGTTCGTTCGAGCCGGCGATGTGCTGGTGGTGTGGAAACTCGACCGGCTCGGTCGCTCGCTGTCGCACCTGCTCGCCATTGTGACTTCGCTCAAGGACAAGCGGGTGGCGTTCCGCTCGCTGACAGAGAACCTGGACACTACGACGCCCTCGGGCGAATTCCTGTTCCAGGTGTTCGGTGCGCTCGCGCAGTACGAGCGCGCCTTGATTCAGGAGCGCGTCGTCGCGGGCTTGGCCGCCGCACGCAAACGCGGCCGGATCGGCGGCCGGCCGCAGGCGATCACTGGTGAGAAGCTGGACGCCATCGTCGCCGCGCTCGATGGCGGCATGTCTAAGGCGGCGGTGTGCCGCAACTTCAATGTCAAGCGCACTACGTTGATCGAAACATTGACGCGAGCAGGTTGGCGTGGTGCGGGAAGGACGGTCGATGAGCAACAAGAATAAGCTACTCACCGTCTTTTCTGACGCAGAGCAGGAAGCCTTGTACGGCCTACCGGACTTCGACGATGCTCAGCGGCTGGAATACCTGGCGTTGGCCGAATCTGAACTGGCGTTCGCCAGCAGCCGGCCTAGCCTGCAGGCCCAAGTCTATTGCGTCTTGCAGATCGGCTACTTCAAGGCCAAGCATGCTTTCTTCCGCTTCGATTGGCATGAGGTCGAGGACGATTGCGCCTTCGTGCTGAGTCGCTATTTCCACGGCGAAGCGTTCGAACGCAAGGCGATCACCAAGCATGAGCACTACAGCCAGAGGGGTCAGATCGCCGAACTGTTCGGCTACCGGTCGTGGGCGGCTAGCTTCCTGCCGCAACTGGCACAGCAGGCTGAACAGATCGTGCGGCGCGACGTAATGCCAGGATTCGTGGCCGCCGAACTGATCGTTTGGCTCAGCGAGCACAAAATCATCCGGCCCGGCCACACCACCTTACAAGAGCTGGTCAGTGAAGCCCTGTCCACCGAACGCAGGCGCTTGGGCGGCTTGCTGGCAGAAGTGTTGGACGAATCGGCCAAAGCTGCGCTGGGCCAGCTCCTGGTGCGTGACGACACCCTGTCTCAACTGGCAGCGCTCAAGCAGGACGCTAAAGATTTCGGCTGGCGTCAGATGGCAGGGGAGCGCGAGAAGCGCGCCACGCTGAAGTCCTTGCACGGGATCGCCAAGGCGCTGCTGCCCAAGCTCGGCATCTCGCAGCAGAACCTGCTGTACTACGCGAGCCTGGCGAACTTCTATACCGTCCATGACCTGCGCCACCTGAAGGCGGAGCAGACCCGGCTCTACCTGCTGTGCTATGCCTGGGTACGTTACCGGCAGCTCACCGACAACCTGGTCGACGCGATGGCCTTCCACATGAAAAAACTTGAGGACGAGAGCCGCACGGGTGCGAAACAGTCCTTTGTCGCCGAACAGCTGCGACGCCATCAGGAAACGCCGCAGGTTGGCCGCCTGCTGTCGCTGTACGTGGACGACAGCGTGGCCGATCCGACGCCGTTCGGCGAGGTGCGCCAACGCGCCTACAAAATCATGTCCAGGGAATTGCTGCAAAACACGGCGCAGCGCATGAGCGTCAAGCCACTGAACAAACTGGCGCTGCACTGGCAGGCGGTGGACGGCCTGGCCGAACGCATTCGACGCCATCTACGGCCGCTGTACGTCGCGCTCGACTTCGCCGGCACGGCCCCCGATAACCCATGGCTCGCGGCGCTGACTTGGGCCAAGAGCGTGTTCGCCAAGCAGCAGCGCCTATCACAACGGCCACTCGACGAATGTCCGGCGGCAACGCTGCCGAAACGCTTGCGTCCGTACCTGCTGATGTTCGATGCCGAAGGCACGCCGACAGGCCTGCATGCCGATCGTTACGAATTCTGGCTTTACCGTCAGGTCAGGAAACGCTTCCAGGCGGGCGAGCTCTACATTGACGATAGCTTGCAGCACCGGCATTTGTCCGACGAGTTGGTTTCGATGGACGAGAAAGCCGCCGTGCTCGCGCAGATGGACATCCCCTTCCTGCGGCAGCCGGTCAGTGCCCAGCTCGATGCACTGGCGACCGAGTTGCGTGCGCAATGGGTGGCGTTCAATCGCGAGCTGAAACAGGGCAAGCTGACGCACCTGGAATACGACAAGGACACGCAGAGACTGACCTGGCGCAAGCCCAAGGGGGAGAACCAGAAGGCGCGCGAGCAAGCTCTCTACGAGCAACTGCCATACTGCGATGTCGCCGACGTGTTTCGCTTCGTCAACGGCCAGTGCCAGTTCCTGTCGGCGCTGACACCATTGCAGCCACGCTATGCGAAGAAGGTAGCCGACGCCGACAGTCTGATGGCGGTGATCATTGCCCAAGCCATGAACCACGGCAACCAGGTTATGGCACGTACCAGCGACATCCCGTACCACGTCCTGGAGAGTACCTACCAGCAGTACCTGCGCCAGGCGACGCTACATGTGGCCAACGATTGCATCAGCAACGCCATCGCCGCACTGCCGATCTTCCCGCATTACTCGTTCGACCTCGATTCGTTGTACGGTGCCGTTGATGGGCAGAAATTCGGCGTCGAGCGACCAACTGTGAAGGCGCGCTACTCGCGCAAATATTTCGGCCGCGGCAAGGGCGTCGTCGCCTACACGCTGCTGTGCAATCACGTGCCGTTGAACGGCTACCTGATAGGCGCACACGAGTACGAGGCTCACCACGTGTTCGACATCTGGTACCGCAACACGTCGGACATCGTGCCGAGCGCGATCACCGGCGACATGCACAGCATCAACAAGGCCAACTTCGCCATCCTGCACTGGTTCGGACTTCGTTTCGAGCCGCGCTTCACCGACCTCGACGACCAGTTGCAGGAGCTGTATTGCGCCGATGATCTGGCATTGTACGAGAAATGCCTGATCCGGCCGGCTGGCCAGATCGACCGGCAACTCATCGTCGGTGAGAAGGCGAACATCGACCGAATCGTCGCCACACTGGGCCTGAAGGAAATGACGCAGGGCACGCTGATCCGCAAGCTGTGCACCTATACGGCGCCGAACCCGACGCGGCGCGCAATCTTCGAGTTCGACAAGCTCATCCGCAGTATCTACACACTGCGCTACCTGCGCGACCCGCAACTGGAGCGTAATGTTCACCGCTCGCAGAACCGCATTGAGTCCTATCACCAGCTACGCTCGACCATCGCCCAAGTCGGTGGGAAGAAGGAATTGACCGGCCGCACCGACATCGAAATCGAGATCAGCAACCAGTGCGCCAGGCTGATCGGCAACGCGATCATCTTCTACAACTCGGCGATCCTGTCCCTGCTGCTGACGAAGTA
>NZ_BCBJ01000155.1:0-4996 GCF_001320605.1 Pseudomonas sp. NBRC 111133
TTCCCTAGACCTCAACGATGCATCCAAAGAGCAACGCAATGACCTTTATGGGCTTTTGGCAGCGAAAAATTGGATGAAGACAAAGGATGTCGACACCGTTTGGACGCTAACCTACCCAGATTTCAATCACGACTCAGAGGAGAACATGAAGGCAATTCGACTCTATCTGGAAAGCACGCTGTGTAATGCAGCGCAAAGTTTGAGGCTCAAGGAAATTTACTACGTTGCTCAATTGGGTAACGATAGTGTCTTAAGCCGAGTAGTTAAAAAAGTAGAAGGCGTCTACAAGGCGCTACCCACTAGCCTTTACGCGACGAAGTGAAGATCGCCAGTCCGGTGGCAAGCGCCATCGGATTGTCTAAAAAAGCCTCAGCTTCCTCGCTACGCTTTTCATGAGCAAGCAGAGCGCGCAGCCATGATGGCGTAGGCGCGAGGATGGAAGCCCGACAGGGCCAAGACGCGGCCAACGGCAGGCGGCTTGGTTCACGACAACCGGCCCACCGGGCGCGACCATAATTTAAGGCTCAAATTGCCTCATCATGATCATCTAGGGCTGCTTCAAGCGTAGGATGCCACTCCAGAGGCAGTTCGCCGGCCACACCAATCAACCTCCTGGCAATCCAACTATCTTCTTCCACATACGCCTCGGCACTAAGTCCTGAAAGTCCTCGGGAAGGAGTTTCCCGACATTTAGGGTCAACCAGGTGGCTGAGCTCCTGCTGACGAGCTATGACGTAATCCTTGATTTCCTCTGGATCCATCGAGACCCCACCGCAATCCGTCACGGTGTAATTTCTCAGCCCATTCGCTGCCTCGATGAACTATCGTTCCTGCTTGATCTCCCAAACCGAGCGCTTATCTCTGAAAAGCCATTTCCACAGCGAGGCGAGGGCGGTCACAAAGAGCGTGCCTTGGGCAAGTTGTGATCTTGATCCCACCTATGCTCCGAATCAGGAGCTACGCGTGTCAAGCAGGTGCTGACGGAGCCGGTGCCTCGTCATACTTCCCTCAACGTTGTTGTACATGCCCGACTTCTCCAGCAGTTTCGTTAAGTGGAGCTCATGATTGTAAACCAGCTTGAGCGAATGCCCCATTTAGGACAGCATGATTGCCCGGGCTATATCGATGTAATTCTTGGAGGTGGTATTGATGGGCTCATGGCCCGAGCTGAGATTTGATGATCTGTGAAACGGGCCAGCACAAGGGTATCGGTCGCTTGAATCTGCAGCGTGTGCAATTATAATCCTAGCTCGTACTCAATTTTCATGCCGCGCAGCCTTTTAGTTAATGCTTTTGGTGGACACCAATCAAAGGCTGCTTGTATGCAAAGATGCCAAATGTCGACTTGGATATAAAAGATTCCTGTTTCAGGAGATCTTCCCATAAGCTTGCGCCCCTTAAGAACTTGGTAAAGTGTGTTGATCACTCCCCGAGGGTAGCGTCCACGTCCTTTCTGATCTGCCACAGCGGCATAATGAAAGCAACCGCTATGACTATAGCTAGCCACGGCGTTATTCAACCTCTTTCTAAGCTCTTTTTTGCTTATTCGAGAAGCTACCACCCACCAGATAAACTCTACTTCCTCGAGCTCCAAGTCATCTGGTGGGAAGTCGCAATAATTTTCATATTCATCGAGTGGAAGGGGGCGATTAGGACGTGGCCGCGCTCGTTGAGGCTGCAAAGGCATTAAGAGACAGGACTGATCAGCCATTTCTTTCCTCGATAGGTACAAGGTACACAGAGCATAGATAGCCCGCTAATGTATACGTGGGAATCATGCGCGATCATAGCATCTCGGAGTGATGTGAGCCAGAGAGCTGAGTCGTCGCTGGCAATTTTGCTAGTCCCTCACTGATTCGATTGTACAGGCTCAAGTCAAGTGCATAATCTGCTGAGATGACAGGCTGGTCAGAATATACTATCCAAAATTTGATTTGGTGATGGAGGAAAGTATAGGGGACAACGCGTTGGGATATGAATTGCGCCAAGTTGTCGTTTGTATACGATACTTATCGATAACTTCGTATTTAGAATGCTCTCAGGCTCTACAATCAGTGGCATACAAAGGGAGCAGAAAATTGCTTAATGGCTGAGGAGGCTGATGAAGCTCAATTTTTACATGCGCCGCTAACAGGTACAGGTGACCAAGTGATAATTTCAAATGGTAGGGAGGGGCGGGGAATAAAGCATAAGGCGGTGCAGCAATATTAGCGAGCCGGTGTAGGTGCGCTGGTGGTTATTTTTACTTTATCATGGTTACGGTCTTCATCATTTGACGGAGCTGTTTGCTGAGTTCCTCATTGCGAATCTGAAGTTCGGCGTTTTCAGCTTTAAGATGTTCGATAGTGGCAATTAAAGTTCTGTGGCTGTCGATCATTTGGTTGCTGATAGCTGCAGTGAGAGCCTCTGCAAGGCGGAGGTTAGTTAGGCGATCAATCTCAGATGTCTGAGAGCGGAGTTCTTTTTTGATTTCTTCCTTTGTGGGCTTTTTACTTGCGCTGTATTTCGTTGCTGACAAACTTTCCCACAGATCTTCAAGTTCGGAATTTTTGTTGGTGATTAGCTCATGAATTTCTGGCTGACGGCGCTTGTTCAATAAGCTGTCATGGACACCGCTTTCTTTAGCGATATTGCGAGCGACGATTCTTCGATCTTTTACTCCGAGAACAGTGCCAGCCTCCATTAGGGTCTTGATGCGATTGAACGCCTTGTGGACTTCTCGATAAAGATTTCGCTTTGTTGGCGAGTTCACCCATTTAGGTTCTTCTGTAGCATTCACTACGTTTGAATATTGCTCTAGGCTAAATTTCATGCTGATACTTTTCCTTCCAAGCGGCGCTCAAGTTGCCTAACTACTTGAGCGCTGATGTTTCCTATAACCTTGAGAGGGTGGCTCTCTGCGATAAATTGATGCGCAATAGCAGTGCGTTCTAGCTCTTGCTTTTGCAGATTATTGTTCATGCTATGAGGGCATCCTGCACAAATCTCCGGCTTGCTCCGCTGATCAACATTAGGAGTTCCAGTTTTGGAATCATGACATTTCGCCAAATGTTGCTCGTTTCCACGAAGGGCGCAATAGCCCCATTCAAACGCGGTAAACCGCACAAATTCATTCGCCAACTCACTGATGTAATCATCGAATTCTGCTCCAGTAAGAATCGAAATTGCTGCCATGTCTTTTTCGATACGTTTTGCAGCAGGGCCATAGAAACGGTCGTCCAACCTACCATGCGCAATTCGGCCTATGACTTCTTTGGCGTAATCACGCTCAAGGCTAATTCTGACAGATTCACTTAGTTTTTCGCGTGTATAACGTCGGGTGTGGAATGAGCCTTGGGAGTGCCGAAAGTGTTCACGAATTTTATCCATGACGTTTCCATCAAATCTTCGCAGGGCAAATTCCGCAAATGTGTGGCGCGCTTGGTGAGGCGAGACTTCACTATGGATCTTTCCCGCTTCAGGATATTTTTCTACAACGTTAATTTTGTAAAAGGCTTTAAACCAAGCTCTTAAGGCTAGAGTGGAATACCCTGCGTCTGCTAACCATTGCTCATTACTGAATTTGCCTACACCGCGTGCTACTAAGAAAGCTTCACTTCTGTAAGCTCTGTGTAGCAACGGAAGATTAAAATCAGTCGTACTCACTGCCGATAGATTTTTCATAAGCGTTGCTGCATCTGCGGCAAGCCCATGCAACGACCTCGGGTGAGCGAATCCAGATTCTGTCTTATAGTTTTCGGAGATAAACCACCAAGAACCGTCAGGCTCCTGGTGGTAATCTTGGATACGCATTCCATTGATCTCGGAGATACGAAAACCGCTCAGCAGTGTGATGACGGTCAAAGCAGCTTTAGTCAGCTCGCTACAGAAATCGCTCAGTTCACCTTGAGTTTTCCAGGGTAAAGCGGCGTGAGAAAATTTCGTCGCGCTATCAACGGCATTTCCAAGTTCTGTTGCGGATGCTGCCCACCCTCGTTCAAATCGAGATAATACATACTGCGGAGATTGCATTCTTCGATAGAGAGCTAATCGATCTTTTTCGCCAAACCAGCTCGTGACCTTGGTTTTTTCGCGACGCCATTGCGTAAAAAATATTGCCGCAATCTGCGCTTCATCGGACTCGATTAGTGTGATTGCTTCAGCAAGCATTAATGAGGCGCAGGTCATAGGTATAGAGCCGTAACTGCCCCCTCTACTCCACGTCGCGTAATCCATATCAGAGCCCTGAAGTAGAGGCTCCATCGTACTCTTTTTGAATGCGGGGGTCATGCGGTGAATCACGCCGTCGACCAGAGTTCCACAGTGGAGGTGGTTGTGGGTCTTGTCTAGGATTCTGCACATCATCGAGAGCATCGAAACACCTAGAATATGGCATTCCCCGCTATTTTGCTCTTTTTTCATCATGAAAAATCGGAGCATAACCTGGATTTCGACCCTGGAAAGAGACTGAAGTGCCCGGTCGGTATAGTGAAGCTCCCAATATTCGCACAGTTCACGTAGATAAGCGAGCTCCTGCCGCGCGCTTGAAAGGCTGCTGACAACAATGCGCCCCCTGTCGTCAGCATACCCCCGTGAAATATCTCCGGCTAAGAAATACATTTGCGCGTATAGACGTTTCGCCATGGAACAGTTCCAGGCGAAGCTAACAGAATAGAAGTGTCCCGTCATTGGATCTTGAATTTGAAATAACTCATCACCATACTGATTAAGGATCTTTGGGTCTTCAGTGGTCATGGCAAACAAGGCTGAGGGGGCTGCGGTATTCTGCACGAGTTGTTTACCTGATGATCGGGGCGGGGAAGGTGTAATTCTTAAGCATATCCTTCCCCTGTGCAATAGTTTTTTGGTCGAACTGCTCAAGTGCATCTTCTATGTATGCAGCCTGCATGGCGATTGCGAATGCTTTTAATTCATCTTCGACCGACAATTCCTTAATTTTACTTATGCACTCATCCCGATAGCCCATCATTAGCGCAGCTGTAATACCATTAGGGAA
>NZ_BCBJ01000156.1:0-4627 GCF_001320605.1 Pseudomonas sp. NBRC 111133
TTCCTTAGGGATACGCTGCATTCTAACGGGGGTGGCGCCGAGTTACTAATCAACCAAGGTCTGGCTGCAGGTTCTCGCGCAATTGACACAGCAATAGCGCGCTGCTGGATGAGCGCCAGACAGGGATCGACGGTAAGCACCTGACAATTCTGCCAGTAGCGTGAGCAGGTGGAGGCTGCAACAGTAAAGGGGTCAACCCACACGTCGGCAAGGAGTTACGCAATGCAAAATAATGCCAACAAAACACTTCTTTTCTATCAGAATGGCAAACTCATCACCCTTAAAACCGGAGAACAGAACCGTAGCATTTTTCGCCACTCGGACCTGCCACTTGCCGAGCAACAATCAGGCGGTATCCAGTCCGTCGGATTGTTGGTAACGGACGATAAAGGTTCGGTACTGCAGGTGGACACAGACAGCTGAAAAACCCGGGGCCTCTCCGACGCCCCAGCCAGCATCGCGTAAGCTCTTCCGGGTTTGGGCGAGAAAGCGCCTTCTATAAATCGGTTGCGTTTCACCCTGCCCTGCGGCGATGCTCACAGTCCCGTTGAAGCAACTGACAAGGAAGGCCTTTAACACCATGGAAACGCTTCATAGCATCAAGTCAGACCTGGTCAGAACAGCCGATCACCTGGACCAACTCAGTCAGGCCATGAGTGGTCACGCCAGGTTCATGGCGGCGCGTGGTAGCTCGCTAAACGAGGTGGATGTTGCTGCGCACATCAGGTCCATCGATGTGGTTGCGGACGAGCTGCGCTCTGTCGCCGCAAGAATCGACGACATGGAAGGCGCTTGTTGAATGAATTCAAAGCCCGTAAATCGCCTTGGCTTGCCTGGCTAATCCATGCCTGACCTTGACGACATACCCGGTCAGGGTGCCCCCCCCGAACGCGGGTCAGGGTTTGGTTCCCCGGTACAGCACGATGGCCGCTACATCGAGGGCCAGCACGCTGGCGACAAACAGAAACATGGCATACAGGTCTTCAGGAAGCATTGCCGTATCCCCCAAATGCGCCGGTTTGAAAGGGTACGCGCAATATCCGTTCCAGTCGGCGCATCAGGTACCCGGGCAGCGACTCAGCTGAATTTGAGCTTCACCACTTTGCTCAGCGCCCAACCACCGAAGACGTAGAACGCATCCAGGTAGAGGCGCCCTGCATAGTTGGGCAACGGCGCGTTATTCAACAACACATCCGGGTCGGGCGCAGGGGGAAACAGCGCATAAAAACCGTTGGGCAGCACCGCCAGCGCCAGCAGCAACACATAAGTCGAGGCTTGCAGCAGGGTCGCGCGACTGCTGGATCTGGCGGACCACTTCAAGCCGTAGTACGCAACCAGGCCTGCAACGGGCAACACCCAGAAATGCGTCGGGATCCCAATGAACATTTCGGCGACAACGCTTCTTGCTTGCACCCGCGATTCTCCTTCCAAATAGGCGGATTATTGCGGCCGTGGCCCGCAAATGCAAAAAGCCCGCTCTCGACAGCGGGCTTTTTGTGTTTTCCGGTGCTAACAATCACGCCTTGGAACACATCAGTGCGGCATCCAGCAACCTGCCATGGTCGTACCAGGCATCACGTTGATAAGCCGTGAACTGGCGCTGAGGTCCCGTGCCCCGCAACTCTACAAGCCCCTGCGCCTTGTCGGGGTCGGTGCTTTCGATGAACAGCCTGAGCGCATTATCGCCCTGGACTTCGTAGGTTTTCACATTGCCTTGAAGTTCGTCTTTGACGCACCCCAGATACACCGGTGGGCTTTTCGCGGTACTGCCAACGGTATAATCGTGGCTGTCACGCACATCAGGGTTTTGTGCGCAGCCTGCCATGAACACCGTAGCGAACCCGGACACAACTATTGCAATTGCGCCTGCTAGCGATCTTGAGCTCTTCACGCGACACGCTCCTGTTGCCCCATGAGAAACAGGTAAAGTTTTTACCGGCCAGCCGCCCTGTTTTGGTTATCGTGTGCCCATGTTACTGCTGGAAGGCAACCCGGTGTCAGGCTTATTGGCTATATGGACCTCGGGGCGCCCCTCGCGCCCGCCATCAGTAGCGACGATATTCCTGCCTGCCATGATCACCGTCGTGATAATGGCGATGATGCCGCCCGTCATGCCAGTATGGCCAGCAGCCGCTGAGCAGCAGCAAACCGGACAACACCACAACCCATGCAGTCTTGCGTTTCATGTGCGTACCTCCGACAAGCGAAGCCAAGGCTTGCTTACGTTGGACCGCACTCAATCGGGATGTTCAGGCAGGCGCAAGCTGCTGGTCAGCTTCCCCGACAGGTTTCATGTAGCGGCTGGCCCCGATTACGCGTATGGCGTGCCCCACAACCGGGGTCAGGATATGGCATTGAGAAACACATAAGTCGCCGCCAGATCCAGTACCAGCACAGCCACCACGCTGAAAATCATGTAATAGCGGTCATCCTGAGTCATTTCTGCGTACCCCGCATGATCAATGTCTCAGGGCTTCAGCAATTCCTGTTCCAGCGCAGAGGTAAAGCCATGCAACGTGAGGAACAAGGGTAAGGCAGTGGTAACGCCGATAATTCACGAAAACACTCAGGGTCAGCTAGAGTTTTATTGTGGCCAAGCACCGCGAGATAACGATCATGCTAAAACAAGAAGCAGACGACGTGATTGAGCGTATACGGGACGAACTGAAAAGGCACGGTGTGCTGATCGGCTACGACCCGGAATTTACCAGTGCAGAATTCGGGTGCGACCTAGACCACCACATTGCCCAGGTCAGAGAAGATCCGAACAGCCATGTGTTGCGGATTGCGATACATGACGAAGGCTTGTGGGCCCAGCTCCGGCAGGGGACGGTCTATCGCTGCGTGGTCAGTGATTGCCGGGGGAAGCTCTTCGGCATTCCGATTGCGATAGAGCCGAGGACCGATGCGTCCTACACCATTCAGTACAAGCTCTGAAGCGCCCGGTGGGTAGCCTGCCTGGCAGATTACCCCTGCCTGCAGACCGAAGGCTGGACTATTCCGAAGCCACATCTCGGGTCGCAGTATGGGCGTACCCATCAATAACTTGACGCGCTCGGTCAATGCCCCAGGCCAGCGACCGGTACATCGATTCGCCGGGCCTGGCGCTGTAAGCCTCTTCATGCAGTGCCATGCCGGAGCGTGCGTAGACCCCTAGAAAAAGCTGGGTGCCGCCGGTGCGCGATAGTCTCACCTGGACATCGATGAAGGTCCCGTCGTACAGCGTTTCTTCGTGAAATTGGTGGTGAAGCGTGGGGTCTGACCAAGCCCAGTACACGCCGCCTCGTCTTCGCATGATGTTCTCCTACCCGCCGGTGGCTATTTTGGTAAACCAGAATGGGCAGGCCAGTCATTTGTAATTAGGCCTATCCAACTAGCTTGACCACCGCTCACGAACAAAAGCTCCATTTTTCTTTGTGTTCATCGACACATGATGATTGGCCTTACCGGACGGCTCGAAGGCTCAACATTTGACCGTCCACAGTTGGTCAATTCGCGTCGTATAGGATTGACTCATCATCTCCCTCCTCATACCCCAGTCCGGTGTAGCCGGCACGCTGGCGACGCGCATTGTCCCCCTCCCCCAACGGACGTTGATGTCATCCATCACCTGCATCAGTCGGTCACATGCCACCGATTGCTTCAACGCAAACAAGTCCTCTGAAAACTCACCTGGCTGCCGCAGGTCCACCAGGAGAACCTCGGCCTTGCTGTAGCGAAACCCTGGCCGGAAGATCCGCTCGACCGCTTCGGTAGCCAGTCGGGTCATCAGTAGCGTGTCGGAAGTCGGGTATGGCAGTTCTACCAATGCGCCCTGGGCGTGGTGTGGCTCGTCCGGGTTGAACATGCCGGTGCGGACGCTCACGCGCATACGCTTGCATACCGAGCCCTGGGCCCGAAGCTTTTCTGCAGCCCGGCGAACGTAGGTGGCCACTGCCTGTTTGATGGGCGCCAGCTCAGTGAGGCGCTTGCCGAACATCCGGCTGCAGCAGATCTCCTGTTTCGCAGGCTCGGCCTCGTCCAGCTCCAGGCATGGCGTGCCCGCCAGTTCGCGGGCAGTCTTCTCGACCACCACACTGAATTTCTGCCGCAGCGTCCAGGCATCAGCCCTGGCCAGATCCATCGCCGTGTAAATGCCCATCGCTTCGAGGTGGGCAGTCATACGGCGGCCCACGCCCCACACCTCTTTCACTTCAGTATTGCGCAGCACCCAATCGCGCTTGAACGGATCGGTAATGTCGACCACCCCGCCAGTCTGCGCCTGCAGGCGCTTGGCGGTGTGGTTGGCCAGCTTGGCGAGCGTCTTGGTGCCGGCGATCCCGACACCCACCGGGATACCGGTGCACTGAAAGATTCTGGACCGAAGTCTGCGCCCGAACTGGGTCAGGTTTTCCGGAATACCGGACAATTCAGCGAAGCATTCGTCGATGCTGTAAATCTCGGTGGCCGGCACCATCGATTCGATCAGGGTCATGACACGCTCACTCATGTCGCCGTACAGCGCATAGTTACTGCTGAAAGCCTTGATGCCATGGCGGCGTAGCTTGTCCTTCGCCAGGAAGTACGGCTCGCCCATCTTCACAAAGGGCTTCGCGTCGTATGACCTGGCGATCACGCAGCCGTCCGA
>NZ_BCBJ01000157.1:0-4468 GCF_001320605.1 Pseudomonas sp. NBRC 111133
TAACCGTCCGGCCATGTCATCTACCCAGCCCCGCAAAGCCAAGACATCGAGTGCACTCAAATTTAAGTGAGCACCAGATCTAGCCTTTAAACGGGTATTTCATGCAGCCAACACTCGGTTCCTATTCCAAGGCCTTCAAAGCCCAGGTCATTCAATATGGGTGCCCAGCACGGCACTACAATTGCCAGCATCGCATTCAGCCGTAAGCGTGCCCGTGGAAGTCGCAAGGCTGGCATGACGCTTTTTTTTGTAAAATTTTTGACGATAGGATGAAGCGTACTCTTCAGAAACTGCTCGTGCCGCCGATGGCCCAGAGGAGCCAAATTCAACCTTCGGGGTTTCAATGCTAGTAAGCAGCTATAACAGCGTGTATGTGCTGTTTTCCTTCGCCGTAGCGATCCTGGCGTCTTATACCGCGCTGGACATGACTGGTCGAGTCACCCGTACCGAAGGCAAAGCATCGGCACTTTGGCTTGCCGGTGGATCTTCCGCCATGGGCACGGGCCTCTGGTCGATGCATTTTATTGGCATGTTGGCCTTCCAACTGCCCATCGAGCTGGGTTACGACCTGACGCTGACTGGCTTATCGTTGTTGATCGCCATCGCCTCCTCCGCCTTTGCTTTGTGGCTAGCATGCCAGACGGAAATGCCACTGCCGCGTTTGCTGCTTGGTGCGGTGCTCATGGGTATCGGAATTGCATCCATGCACTACGTTGGAATGGCGGCGCTGCTGATGAATCCTGTAGTGGAATACGTTCCGTCGTTGTTCGCGCTATCGGTGCTGATTGCTATCCTTGCTTCGGGCGTGGCTTTGTGGATCGCTTTCCGCATGCGTGGCGAAGGTCAGTACATCAATCGTACACGCATCGGCGCCTCGTTAATTATGGGGTGTGCCATTGTTGGAATGCACTATACCGGAATGGCGGCTGCCCAATTTCCTATCGGGAGCGTGTGCGGAGCGGTCAATGCAGGCATTGATAGCAACTGGCTAATGGTTTTGGTGATTCTGATCACGCTGGCTGTCTGCGCTATTGCCTTGATCGTATCAATGCTTGACGTCCGCACCAGCATACTTGCCAGCTCCCTTGACCTCGCAAACAGTGAACTGGTGCAGCTAGCTCTTCACGACAATCTTACTCGCCTCCCTAACCGTATCCTCCTAAACGACCGTCTTCAGCAAGCGATTCATAAAGCCATCAGGCAGAAGAGCCACTTTGCCGTACTCTTCATGGATCTGGATGGTTTCAAAGCTGTTAACGATACTTACGGTCATCACACTGGCGACCAGTTGCTTCTGCAAGTAGCAAAGCGAATCAACGACGCCAAACGCGGCGAAGATACGGTGGCTCGCCTCGGAGGCGACGAGTTCGTTCTGCTTATCGATCCCGGCGAACCTGAAGACGCTGCGATGTTGGCGCAACGCTTGGTGGAAAATATTCGATTACCTTACGTACTTGGGCGGCAGACAGTGCATGTGTCCGCTAGCATCGGTATCGCTATATTCCCAGAAAATGGCCTAACCGAGCATGAGCTGATGGTCAATGCCGATGCGGCTATGTACCACGCCAAGGAGCAGGGCCGCGATGGCTACTGCTTCTTTGAAAAAGCTATGAACGTTAACGCTCACCTGCAGTTGGAAATGCAACAGGATCTGCGGTGCGCACTGGATCGGAATGAATTTATCCTGCACTTCCAGCCGAAGATGCTCGCCCCAAATGGCCCTATGATCGGCGTTGAAGCTTTACTGCGTTGGAACAAGCCAGGTTTGGGCTTGGTGCCGCCCGTCCGTTTCCTGCCCTTGGCAGAGCGTACTGGATTGATCGTGCCAATCGGTAGCTGGGTAATCCATGAGGCGTGCCGGCAGATGGCCGAATGGCAAGCGTTAGGCGAAGGTAAAGACGAATGGAGTATTGCGGTCAACATTTCGACGGTACAACTGGCCCATGCAAAGCTCGTTGATGTCGTGCGCAATGCCCTGCAAAGCAGTGGCCTGCCCCCCCGTTTCCTGACACTGGAAGTTACCGAATCTACGGCGATGCGGGACGCTGAAGCTGCTTTGATTGTTCTTGATCAATTGGCAGCATTGGGCGTGAATATCTCCATCGACGACTTTGGTACCGGTTATTCCAGCCTGCTTTATCTTAAGCGCCTACCAGCCAACGAACTGAAGATCGACCGAGGTTTTATCACCGAGCTGGCTAAGTGTAACGATGACGCGGCTATCGTTTCGGCCATAGTAGCGCTCGGTAAAACGCTGGGGCTGAGGATCGTTGCAGAGGGTGTGGAAACCGCTGAACAACAACAGATGCTTACCGAGTTGGGTTGCGACATTTTGCAAGGTTACCTGCTGGGCAAGCCGATGAGCGCAGAGAGGATGCTGGAAAGCTTAAGCGCGACCAAGACTCTAGCGTGATACTGCACAAGCCATAGATTCAAGTTGGTGCTTGCTGGTGCAATTTGCAGACCCGCTACATCACCTGATTTAAGCATCAGTTAAACATTCGAATTGGGATTTACGGCTTCTCCTCATTCGTCCGATAGTAAAATTCACTCTAAGGCTAATCAATGTTCAACAAGGCAATCAAGCAGACCTTGGCTGAGGCTCTGCAAAAGCTTCAGGCCGCAGAAGCAAGGGCCGTGGCCGTTGACCGTTCGACGGCAACAATTGAATTTAAACCCGATGGCACCATCATAGGTGCCAATGAGAACCTTCTTACCACCATGGGCTACCGACTGGAGGAGATCGTCGGACAGCACCATCGTATTTTCTGTTTTCCTGATTACCAGGCGAGTGCCGACTATCGTAAGTTCTGGCAGCGCCTGGCTGGTGGCGAGTACATACGTGAACGTTTCCTGAGGCGTAATAAGCAAGGCCTGGAGGTCTGGCTCGAAGCCAGCTACAACCCTATCCGAGGCGCCGATGGTCGCGTCGAAGGCGTGCTGAAGCTGGCCACCGACATTACTACTCAGGTGATCCGTGAGCAGGAGCAGAGCAGCATGGTTCAGGCCATCAGTCGCTCGATGGCTGCGATTTCCTTTAACTTGAAAGGTGAGGTTCTCGACGCCAACGAAAACTTCGAGCAGGCCATGGGCTATCGCCTGGATGAGATTCGGGGAAAGCACCACCGCATGTTCTGCACACGAGGTGAAGCGGACTCTCCTGAATACCGCGATTTCTGGGAGCGACTGAACCGTGGTGAGTTCTTCTCTGGACGCTTCCAGCGACTCAACCGGCATGGCGATACCGTCTGGCTGAGCGCAACCTACAACCCGGTATTCGATGCCAGTGGCCGGCTTTACAAAGTAGTTAAGTTTGCCCGTGATATTACGTCCCAAGTGCGCCAGCAGCAAGCAGAATCCGATGCAGCCACGTTCGCCTACAATATATCCCAGCAGACGGACAGAAGCGCTCGCCATGGTGCCGAGGTCATTAGTGAAACGGTCGAGGTGGTACAAGGCATAGCAGCCGAGCTCTCACGAGCGGCTGAAGGCATCACTGCAGTCAATCAGCAGTCAGAGATGATCCGCAGCATCGTGCAGACCATCCGAGGTATCGCCGAGCAGACCAACCTACTTGCTCTAAATGCTGCTATCGAAGCTGCAAGGGCGGGTGAACAAGGCCGAGGTTTTGCGGTGGTCGCCGATGAAGTACGAAACCTTGCAGCCCGCACGGCGCAGGCCACCGTGGAAATCGTCGATGTTGTGAAGCGCAACCATGAACTAGCGCAGGATGCTGTGGAGAGCATGCAGGCTAGTCGCCAAAAGGTCGATCAAGGCGTCGATTTGGTCAGCCAAGCCGGCTTTGTGATAGAGGAAATTCAGAGCGGAGCACGGCAAGTAGTCGACGCCGTGCGCCAGTTCGCCGAGGCAAAGGAAGAGCTCTGATGTAACTGTATCGGGCACAACCTCGTAAGGCTGTTCCAATTTCTCACGATAAGCGTGCTTGTCCAATATGACATCATCGCTGCTTACTGGGCGCAACTGAACGTTTGCATCCGAGCATCACGTCTTACGCAATTAGACCGGTTGCCAAATATGCGGCAGCAAATGATCGATTTCACTCGCCCGCTGCGTCGGCAGGCGTGTGAGCACGTCCTTCAAATAGGCATACGGATCATGACCGTTGAGCCGCGCAGACTGGATCAAACTCATGATCGCCGCCGCCCGTTTTCCGCTGCGTAGCGACCCTGCGAAGAGCCAGTTCTTGCGTCCAAGAGCCCATGGTCGGATCTGGTTCTCTGCCCAATTGTTGTCTATGGGTACAGCCCCGTCATCGAGGTAGCGCGACAGCGCTGCCCAGCGTTTCAGGCTGTAATCGAGTGCTTTGCTGATGGCTGAGCCTTCGGGCACAAGGTCGCGCTGGGCGCTCATCCAGACATGTAGCATGTCCATTACCGGGACGGCTTTTTCTTTCCGTATTCGCCGCCGTAAATCCGGCTCCAGATCGCGGACTTCGCTCTCGATTTCG
>NZ_BCBJ01000158.1:0-4104 GCF_001320605.1 Pseudomonas sp. NBRC 111133
TAACGGCCATCAAGATGGGAGCGGCGCTGCTTACCAAAGCGAAGCAGTGGGGAGAGCGTGAACAGAGCTTGGCGGTGCAGATCGACACCAGTGCCGAGCGCGTCAATCAGTTGGTGATCGATCTGCTGGATCTCGCCAGATGCAACCTGGGCCTGGGCATCACGGTTCAACGTCAGGATATCGACCTGACTTCGTTGTGTGCCAGGGTGGTACAAGAGGTCTGCTTCGCCCATCCACAGATTAACGTTGTTTTCGAACGTACCGATGCACTGCCGGCGAGCGTCGATCCGCTACGCATGAGCCAGGTGATATCCAATCTGATGGTAAATGCCATACGACACGGGGATATTGAGCGGCCAATCCGAGTAGGTGCTACCTGCGTTGAGAACATGGCCGTAATTGAGGTACACAACTGGGGAAAACCAATCTCTGCCGACCAGATCACTTACCTATTTGATCCTGAAGCACGCTTAACACGCGCAAGTCGTGCTGATGGTGCGGAGAGCCAAGGTCTAGGGCTAGGGTTGTTCATAGCCAAGGAAATCACAGCCAGCCATGCCGGCAGCATTCATGTCGTATCTAGCCCTGAGCAAGGCACGACTTTTCGGGTCAGTTTTCCGAGACAGCCAACGATATAAGCCCTGCCATTTTAACGAAAGAAAGCTTGCTCTTTGACCTTGAGGGGAAACCTGAAGGTTAGCTGGGTCGATAGCCGCCGCTCGCTTCCGTTGCTTGGAGACTGGCCCAGAAACGCCGAAATCTATTTGGAGACCAATGAAAAAAAGCCCGCGCTTTGGGCACGGGACGCTCAGAGAGCAACACCCGCCCTGATCAGTTATCCAGTTCGTCTTTGATAATCTTGCTATCGTGCGGATCAACCTGGAATTCATATTGCTTGCCATCCGCCTTGATACCCTCGCCTTCCCAGTGACCATCGTCGGCTTCGATCTTGGTAATCTGGGTGTAGCCTGCGCCTTTCAAGGTGGCCTCAGCCTGATCCTTATTCACCTTCCAATCAGCACCGGGCGTATCAGCCCATGCAGAAGTAGCCCCCATAGCACCAACTAATGCCAGGCCAGTGAACACTCGAGTTATCGCTTTCATCGCTAACATCCTTTTTCATGACAGTTAACGATCCGACCCGAACGCTGATCTTGACGTTCATTTTGTGTTAAAAGCCGACACTGATTGCGGGCGCCCATCATGGTGAACGAGCTCCTGCAGGTCTCGTGAAAGCAAAGCAGCGGCTGTGGGCTTCAGCATGCTTGAGCTCAAGTCCTCCCAACAAATCCACTTACAGGCGACGATGCCTCTGCCAAGCGCGACGCAGCGACTGGCGGGTATGTCAGTCGTAAAAATGTGGTGGAGAACGTGGCCTACCTCGACAGTGCCCACAGGGTTCAAGCCTGAGCAATGAAGCGTCAGAGCCTTCCAAAGCTCGCGAGCAGCGGCAACGATTGGCGCCTCACCGGGCGCAAGCACGCCGCTTGGAAACTTCCATTTAGAACCCTTCCTGCGGACAAGCAGAATCTTGTCATTTCGTGAGCAGATGATCGTGGCCTTAGCTCTGAGCGGGTGATGCTTGGCGACGCTCATGAGGGATCGCACCTGAAGAATTCGCGACATCCTGAACGCAGGGGCGGGCTTCCGTATGCTGATGACACCGACGTTCGGAAACGAGTTCAGATCATCCGTCCGCCCTCGGAAATGGGGGCTAGAGATCGTAGTGCTTGGACTCAGTACGAAGCTTCAGCCATAGCCTACATACCTGGATCCAGCTCCTTCAGAGCGCAACTCGCGCCCGATATACCTTGAGTCACCTTCTATAAAGGTTGATCCACTCGCGCCGCATTGGTTGTTGCGACGGTCACATTCGTAATCCGCCTCGGCACGAGTAGGGAAATTCAAAATCAACCTGGTTTTGCTGTGGTTATCGTAGAGGTCGAAGCCTGCCCCAGAAGCACTGGGAACTCCGATGCGGCGAGGAAAAATCTCCTTTTCCGTGGGTACAGCGGGAACCACAACAAAGCGCATCTGCATGATCATCCCTCATCCGGCATGACCTAAGTATTAGTCTGATTGTCTAGAAACCTCAAGGCTACTCATGCTGCGTGGCTGAGGTCGCCGGCAAGTATCCGCTGGAGGCGTCGAACTTGAGGAATTAGGACAGGCACGGCTCGTGGGAGTGACCATGCGCATGAGCTATTGGGATAGTTCCAGGCTGGATAGCCCCCTGAAAACCATGGCGCGCTCGCTATTAGCGAGCGCCGAGCGACATCGCTCCGCTAAACGATCAGGGCCGGCAGGTGGGTCGCTATAAGGCCCGCAGCCGTGGCCTTGAGCAAGGAAGGTTTCAGCTTGGCGCGCGGTAACCATTTGCACGCCGCAATCTCATTGCAGGCTACGGCTTTATCGCCGGCGTGAAAGTGGGTGGTGTAAATATGGTGAATGGTCGATTCCACAGTGATGGTGCACAGGTGAAGCAAGTCATGACCGGTGATGCTCGTCTCTTCCTCTAGTTCTCGAGCAGCCGCTGCAAAAGGCGTTTCGCCTGCTTCAATCGAACCACCAGGGAAATTCCATTTGCCGCCTTTCTTGCGCACCATCAGCACCCTACCGCTGCGCAGGCAGATGATTGTGGCTCTCGCTTTAAGACTT
Organism: Pseudomonas sp. NBRC 111133; assembly: GCF_001320605.1. NCBI lineage: Bacteria > Pseudomonadati > Pseudomonadota > Gammaproteobacteria > Pseudomonadales > Pseudomonadaceae > Pseudomonas > Pseudomonas sp. NBRC 111133. The sequence continues at coordinate 2,659 of NZ_BCBJ01000158.1, forward strand.
CTATTTTTCCTGTCTGGCATCCGCAGGCTCAGCTGTTCAAATCAGGGTCTAGTCCAACTCACTGTGGCTTTGAGAAGGGGTTCTCCCTAAGAGACTCCTAGATATGACGACTTGTTCAAGGAATTGGACACAGAGTGGCCGTCTATGACTCTCGAGCTAACCATTCAGTCTCTTACCACCCAACGAGACACCCTTTGGGATTAAGTTCCTGTTAAGGATCGCGTCGTAATCTCCTCCGTCAGGCCATGAGCCCCAGCGCCCGATTACTAAGGAGAGATGCGATATGGAAGCTGCACTGGCGACGAAGTGGAAATGCCTGGCTCGGACAATCACCTATGTCGGATGGGCGCTGTTCTGGCTACTCCTTTGGGACGTTGCCGTCACCCTGGACGCGATGCTCGTGGCGGGATACGGATTTGAGCTGCCTCTGATGCCGCTGACACTGCTGTGTTCAGCGCTGGTAGTGCTAATCAGTTTCCGTAACTCCAGCGCTTACAACCGCTGGTGGGAAGCACGGACATTGTGGGGGGCGATGGTCAATAGCTCGAGAAGTTTTGGTCGCCAGGTACTTACGCTGATCGACGATGACAAGGACGCTAATCCGGTCAAGGCTCGACTCATTCAGCGTCACTTGGCCTACCTCCAGGCCTTGCGAATGCAGCTGAAAGGGAAACGGGACACCTCTCCACTAGCGCCGCTGCTGACCAACCACGACCTGCAACTGCTCACCACAGCTAGCAACTTGCCAAACGACATCCTCAGCGGCTCCGCTGAGATCATTGCGAGGGAGTTCCAGGAAGGCCGCCTCGACAGCATCCGACTTGCCCGCCTCGAGTCCACGCTGGTCGACATTTCGAACTGGCAAGGCGGGATGGAGAGGATTGCCAACACCCCACTTCCCTACCCTTACACCTACTTCCCCAGGATATTCAGCACCCTCTTTTGCGTGATCATGCCGCTCAGCCTGGTACCCTCTTTGGGCTGGTTCACCCCGGTCGTCTCCACAGTGGTAGGTTGCATGCTGTTGGCGATGGAGCGAATCGGCACCGACCTACAAGCACCATTCGGGCACAGCCAACACAGCATTCGTACCGATGAGCTCTGCCGAAACATCGAAAAGAATCTTCAGTCGATGTTCAACTCCCCGGAGCGTGGTGCCTTGTCGCTGACACCATGTGTTGCAATCGAAGGGCGTTCGTCTGCCTTAGAAGTCACGGCCTAGATGGGTTCGGCTCTCCCGCATTGGGGACACGCAGTTGTTCATCGGGATCTACGGGCGCTCAGGTTTGCGCCAGGATTGAAGTAGCCTATGCAAAACGCCCTGATGAATCGGTGACTCGCGCCATGGCGTGAGGTGCTGGCCGGGGTCGTGTTCTGGCTCTATCCGCCTTGGAACATAAGCAGCACATGGGGGTAGGAGGACGAGACAATGACTGATCAGCTAGG
>NZ_BCBJ01000159.1:0-3687 GCF_001320605.1 Pseudomonas sp. NBRC 111133
GCCTGATTTCCACGCCGCGCTCAGCACGGCGTGCTGTGGATGACCGTCATCAGAAGGACAAGTCTGGCCGCAACGGTCGCAAACTACGCTGACCGCAACGGCTGCGAGGGTCGACTCTTTGATCATCATTGGCTCTCCCCTAAGTCTGAGGCTTGTTGCACTGCTCGGGTGCGTCCATGAACAGGTGGGGTTTCCCGTACCTAGTGATGATGAATGAGTGCCCTTTGACTACGAGCGCGGCGATGCCAGCAAGCTGAAAAACACCTTCTTCGTCAGGGAGGAACTCATCGGCAAGCTCACCACCTTTCCGGGTAGAAAAGAGGTGCTGATCTCATGGCTATTTCTCTCCTGGGGGTAACAAGAAATGAAGACCATGACGCTGGAGTGGTCAAGGAAGCGAGAGGAAAATTCTAAGAAATATCAATTTAAATCAGTATGTTAAGAGCATGCCCTTAAAATGGGAGTGCCCAATTTTAAGGGCGATTTCTTAGAGAGCAATCGCCCAGGTCGAACTCCTGAAGCTGATATGCTGACATGGATGCGAGGCAAGCAGAGCGCGCAGGCGCGAGGATGAAAGCCCGAAGGGCCGAGACGCCGAAAGGTGGCTCGGTTCACGCCAGCCGGCCCGCGAGGGCGCGCCCGGGCAAGACAAATTCTGATGGAGGCACTTATGAGTCGAGACGCGAAGGACACCGTGTACTGCAGCATACAAATGCCCATGGCCCAAGGCCGAGAGCTCTTGGAACTAATTGCAAAGCTCCGCGCTTCCGCTGCTCACCCATCTCTCGAGTCGGTCTTGAAGGAAGCCGAGGGCGAGCTGGAGATGTCCATCGAATTCGTCGAGCGGATGCTTGCCGATGAAGGCGGGCTCGGTCGCAAGCCTCACTAAGAAATGAAGCCATGGCCAGTGATGATTCGCTCCACTTCCTTGAAAACCGCCGTCGGAGAGCATTATGGATATTGGCTCACCTAGACCCTGGTGATCCAAGAGCACTATGCGTTTTGAGGGTGTTGGATGAGATAGATCAGCAGGAGCGACCTTCACTCGGGTCACTGCGAATTCTCAGCGTTGAAGAGATCTCCAATCAGGTGACTGCTGAGCCCCATCCGATTGGGACATCCATCGTGCGGGACGACGCTATACCGGAGCCGTGGCGTGAGCGCTTCTTGTGTGCAAGCTACGGTTCAACCCGTGTAGCTGAGGGCGGCTATCTGCACGACTGGCTGAAGTTCCTTTCAAAGTGGCAACAGGAAATGACCCACCTTGAGCGTCACAGAGCGGCTCGGGATCGAAAGGGCTAGCGCACTTTGCGTAGATTTACGCACTTCATGAGCAAGCGGAGCGCGCAGCCAGGATGGCGGAGGTGTGAGGATGGAAGCCCACCGGGCCGAGCCCTGTTGGGCTCGATTTACGACAGCCGTCCCCGGTAGGGGCACGCTCAATTATCGTTGCTGGTCATTGATCAGCATCCTTCGCGAACACCCTTTCCCAATCTCGCCTCACAAGGTCAGCACAAGCACGTGGAGCTCCACCAAAACACCGGTTAGATACCCGATGCATTTCTGCCTCGGTTTGAAACCTGATGGGTGCGCCTTGCTCATTAACAAGAACTCCGTTGGCGCCGATAATAAGGGCATGGCCGGCTACGATGTCGTGGGCGGAAACAGGGTATAGCGAAACACCGCACACCCCATTCCCAGCTGCTACCCGAGCTAACCTGTACGCGATTGACGGCATGGGATACCCCCCCCGGCGAGCAGAGCTCTCGATTAATGCTGGACTTACGGAATGCTGCAGTGCTTACCATCACAAGGCTGCCTTCAGCGAGATCTTTACGGGAGAGATCGACTCGAATCGGTGGGCGGCATTCGTTGCCATGGATGAGCTTCTCGGCGGGCAAGCGCTATGTGGAGGCAAACAAAATAGCCATTGATAGTTTAGTATGTCAGTCTGTTTCCTACTAATCGCATCAAGGATTACCTATGTCTCGCCTAGCTGAGTTCCGTCAACTCGAGCAACAACTCGCCGCCCAACTAGCTGAGCTCGAAGCGCTCAAGGGCAGCTCTGAGCTGCAGAAAGAAATCGAGTTTGAGACCAAACTGCGTGACCTGCTCGCCGAATACGGCTTCAATCTGCGTCACGTCATCAACGTGCTGGATCCGCAGGCGAGCCGACGTGCTGCTCCGGCCATTACTGAAAAGGCTCCGCGCCGCGCCCGCCAAGTAAAGCAGTACAAGAACCCGCATAACGGGGAGATCATTGAAACCAAAGGCGGCAATCATAAGCTGCTGAAAGAATGGAAAGCCGAGTACGGTAGCGACACTGTCGAGACCTGGTCGTCTCGCTAATTCCTTGATAACCGACTTCAGTGCAATGCTCATAGTTGCAGAGGTTGGATTGAAGCTGGATACGTAAAGGCCCCGGTGACCTAAGCCTTCCGGGGCCCTATCTACAGCCGAGCTACTCAGTGGTTTTGGAGGTACTCTGCGAGGGAATCCATGTCCTCCTCTTCTTCCTCGTCATAGACAGACTCACCGTTATGTTCCGGGCATTCCCCACGGTGATTAATGTCGGCTGCGCGGTAGATGTAGTCTTCCCCACAGAACCTGCAGAATGCGTAGTCTTCTTCATACCTGGACGCGCAGTCCTGGCAGACCCAACCATCAGGTTCCCGTTCCTCGTAACCAAGGGGGGTGATGTCAATCGATTTTTCGTTGCAGCACTCGCATGCCGGCGCCAAGCCCGCATAGATGACTCGGCCAACACGTTCGAGGTCGAGACGCTGCAGTGGATTTGGCTTCATGCGGGGGACGCATTCGACAAGCTTCTGGATACCCGTTTCGTTGTAGTTGAGCAGGTCAACGTCGGTCGAGTCGAAGAACGAATCGCTTTTGAGGGCGATCTTGCTGTTGTAGCCGAGGTAATGAGAAACCGCAGCATGGGCATGGGCTGGCCGAATGTCTTCTCCACGAGCACGGTAATACTCACGTAAAAACTCGACTGCAGCGTCAATTACATCAGGGTTTTTTTTGTCAGACATGGCGTAGCTTCCTAAGTCAGGCAGCCGACAGATTGCTCGATGGAGCATGACGAGTATTTAAGCGTGCTGTCAGCCTGAATAGGGAAGTGCCATATTAGGTGGCGTAGCTGCACAACGTGTAAAAATACCGTTTTAGCTTACTCGCAAGCAGGTGAGGTACAGACTTAGTTTAGACCTAGGCACTTCGTCTGGTCAAGCTACAGCGCTGCGTCTCGCGTCGACGGGTATCGGCCAGGCACGAACCTGCTGGCAATGCTTCGAGCCAGTAAGGCGCGAGTGTTGTTGCTCGACCTGAACCATCCGAACGAAATAACGGGTGACCTGTTCGTAGCCTCGCCGCGAGCAAAAAGCTCATGGGCGTAATTGATGCGGTGAATGGATGATGGGTAGGGTGACGATGCGTCTGGCGAGCGTCCCGGTCGACTCGTCATGGGATATGCGCCGGGAAATGATGAGCCAAAGCCTCACTACACGGGTAGATGAGCTATGGATGATGTTCTGTAATTGATCACGCGATTGCTCGATTGATGCAGCGCGAAGCGAACACAGAAAAAAGCGGCTAATGAACTCCAGAGCCGCTGTACTGCTGAGCAGTAAACTGGGCAAGCCCAGCAAGAGAGGGGGTGGAATTGCCGCCCCACCCCTA
>NZ_BCBJ01000160.1:0-3418 GCF_001320605.1 Pseudomonas sp. NBRC 111133
ACTGGCGATCCTGATTTTCATGGCTCAGCTGCCCGAGCTGACCAATGTCACCTGGCACGTCTACGCCATGACAGCCGCAGGCCTCGGCATCATCTACCTATTTCCCTATATCCCCAGGATCGGCAAGCTCATCCCATCGCCACTGGTGTGCATCATCGTGCTGACCGCAGTCGCCATGTCGGTTGGGCTGGATATCCGCACGGTCGGTGATATGGGGGAACTGCCGGATACGCTGCCAATCTTTCTCTGGCCTGACGTGCCGCTGACGTTCGAGACGTTGGCCATCATCTTCCCTTACTCGGCAGCGCTGGCCGTGGTCGGTCTGCTGGAGTCGATGATGACCGCGACTATTGTCGACGACCTGACCGACACCCCCAGCGACAAGAACCGCGAGTGCAAGGGCCAGGGCGTGGCCAACATTGCTTCGGGTCTGATCGGCGGTATGGCCGGCTGCGCGATGATTGGTCAGTCGATCATCAACGTGAAATCCGGCGGTCGTTCTCGTCTGTCCTCCCTGGCCGCAGTGTATTCCTGCTGCTGATGGTGGTGTTCCTCGGCGACTGGCTGAAGCAGATCCCGATGGCTGCGCTGGTGGCAGTGATGATCATGGTGTCCATCGGCACCTTCAGTTGGGATTCGCTGCGCAACCTGAAGAAGCACCCGTTGTCGACCAACATTGTCATGGTCGTCACCGTTGTGGTCGTGGTGGCCACCCACAACCTTGCCTTCGGCGTGTTGGCCGGCGTGCTGCTGGCCGCGATGTTCTTCGCCAACAAGGTTGGCCATTACATGGCGATCAGTTCTTCGCTGGACGAATCCGGCGAGCATCGTAGCTATAACGTCACTGGCCAGGTGTTCTTCAGCTCGGCAGACAAGTTCGTCGCGGCCTTCGACTTCAAAGAAGCCCTGAACAAGGTAACCATCGACCTGAATCGCGCCCACTTCTGGGATATCACCGCAGTTGCTGCCCTGGACAAGGTGGTTATCAAGTTCCGCCGCGAAGGCACCGAAGTTGAAGTGTTAGGTCTCAACGAAGCGAGCGCCACTATCGTGGATCGATTCGGAGTTCACGATAAACCCGACGCCATTGATCAACTCATGGGCCACTGAGAAGGAGAACAACGATGACCCAAGTAATTGCCTGTATCGACGGTTCCACCTCGGCTCCAGCTGTGTGCGACTACGCAGCCTGGGCCAGTCTGAGCCTGGAAGCCCCGCTGACCTTCTTGCATGTGCTGGATCAGCGCCAGTACCCAGTTGCGGCCGACTTGAGTGGCAATATCGGCCTTGGCAGCCGCGAGCATCTGCTCGATGAGCTTGCTTCCCTGGATGAACAGCGCGGTAAGTTGGCCCTGGAGCAGGGGCGGATCATGTTAACGGCCGCGAAAGAGCGGGCCATGACGGATGGTGTGACCGCGCCGGAGTCCAAGCAACGTCATGGCGATCTGCTGGAAAACCTGCAAGAGCTGGAAAGCGAAACGCGCCTATTGGTCATCGGTCGCCAAGGCGAGTCTAGCGGCGGTCTGAGTCAGCATGTCGGAAGCCAGCTGGAGAGCGTGATTCGTATCATGCACCGGCCAATCCTGGTCACCCCGGCCAACTTCCAAAAGCCCGAGAGCGCGATGCTGGCCTTCGATGGCAGCGCTACTACCCGCAAGGGTGTGGAGATGCTGGCGGCCAGCCCCCTGCTGAAGGGGCTGCCGATCCACCTGGTGATGGTTGGGCCAGTGAACGACGAATCGTCCGCGCAGCTGGACTGGGCGCAGAAAGTGCTGCTCAACGTCGGATTCACTGTTCGCGCCGAGACCCTGAACGGCGAGATAGAGCCTACCTTGCACGCCTATCAGAAAGAGCACGGCATCGACCTGCTGGTGATGGGGGCCTACGGTCATTCGCGCATCCGTCAGTTTCTGGTCGGCAGCACCACGACCAGCATGCTGCGCACCACCACTGGCCCACTGTTGCTGCTGCGCTAACGGCCATGGACGACGCCCTCGATCTTGCCCATTTCAAGACCCTACTGGAACAGCGGGCTGCCGAGCTGGATCGGTTGCTGGAAGACGCTGAGTCTCGCTCGCAATCGGTGGAGTTGGATCAAAGCAAGGTAGGGCGTCTGTCGAGGATGGACGCACTCCAGCAGCAAGCGATGAACGATGCCATCCGCAGTCGGGCGCAGCATGAACGCGTCCGCCTCCAGCTGGCCCTCAAGCGTTGGCACGAGGGCGAGTATGGCTGGTGTAACCAATGCGGCGAGTTGATCGCCTCGGGCCGCCTGGAATTCGATCCGGCCACGCCGTTGTGCATCACCTGTGCGAGCCGCGCCGAGTCGGATTGAAACCATGACAGCTCGTGACGTCAGTCCCAATTAACGAGGCTTCTAATGTATTTGATGGCTAAAAACTGGTTGGGCCGAACACAGAAAACAAGTGCCTGGATGTGGGCACTGCTGTGCTTTGTATTGCTTACCGTATTCCAAGTCCGCACCCATCACCTTGATGATCGGTTGTACTTCTGGATCAAGACCCACTGGCACACCGACGATTGGCAGGAGCGCTCTGTGTGGCTGCCTGACTATCGGGTTGAGCTCGATGCTAAGCCGGTTCCCGGTGTGGACAACAACCTTTCGGGCCTGACCTTCGACCCTGACCTGAACCTGCTATGGGCGGTTACCAACGGCCCAAACGAACTATTGGCCCTCAGTCGTGACGGTGACGTGGAAAGGCGCTATAGCCTGGACGGTTTCCACGATGTGGAGGCGGTGTCCTATGCCGGCAACGGCCAACTGGTAATCGCCGAGGAGCGCCGGCAGAGCCTTGTTATCGTGGATGTCCCCCTCGCCGAAGGCAGTAAGCTTTCTCCCGGTCGCTCATTGAGCCGAGACCAGTATCCAGCTCTGACCTTGGCACTTGGCAAGGCGGACAACAAAGGCCTTGAAGGGCTCGCCTACGACCTGAAAGGTGATCGCTTGTTTGTGACCAAGGAGCGTGACCCTCGCCAATTGCTGGAAGTGGGCGGCCTTCGTGCCAGCCTGGCAGGAGGTTTTTCCCTGCACGTGCGCGACCTGTCCAACTTGGTAAAGGACAAGGTATTTGCCACTGACTTGTCTTCGGTCGTCTTCGATCAACAGAGTGGCCACCTGATATTGCTCAGCGACGAGTCGAAACTGCTGATTGAAATCACCGATGAGGGCAAGGTGGTGAGTTTCCGCTCCTTGGCGAGGGGGTTTGCTGGTTTGCTGAAAGGCATACCCCAAGCCGAAGGCGTAACCATCGACGATGAAGGGTATTTGTACGTGGTCAGCGAGCCGAACTTGTTCTATCGCTTTACCCGCGAGACAGACTGACCAGTCAACAAGCTACAGTCAGGCGTGGCCGGGACGCTTGAACTGTTAGCGTGCGATTTTTACGAATTCTGCGGG
>NZ_BCBJ01000161.1:0-2983 GCF_001320605.1 Pseudomonas sp. NBRC 111133
TAAGCGTCCGGCAAAGGCATCTGGCCCTAAGTCGGAAATTGGCGCAGCAGCCAATAGCTTCCTGTGACCATTGCCACTTCTTGAGGGATGGTGCGCGCGGTACCGCAATGCAACACAATCACAAAACAAAATTCTCCCTTGCTGAGTAGTATTACATTAGACGGGGATTTAAGAGGTTTCAGGTATTGCAGAGGCTATCGCTTCCGACCGTCTTCCGTCGCAAAATTTCATAAATTTGGATCAGTTTTGCGAGTTTTGCTACCAAATGCGGAGCGACAACGCCCGAGTGACTTTGGACGGGGCAGAATGGGGTGCGCTACGGGGATAATCAGGGTGTGGCGGGGGGTTACAGGAATTGTTAGGGGAAATGGGGGATATGAGGGGGCGCTAACTCCAGGGTAACTACTGTTCCGCGGATTAAATGAGGGGGAAAGGGGGTGTTTGAGAGGGGGATACAGGGAGACTGCGGGATTTATAGGGTGTCTCGGGGCGCTAAAGGGCGGTACGTGGCGTAGATCTACCCCATTGCAACCAATGCTACGAAAAACCATGTTTTGTGGATGATTTTGGGACTATGCGCCGGAATATTCATAAACGCGTCCACGACGCCACCTGATGTAATTACACCGGTTGCCACCGATGTGGTAGCAACGCCGCAATCTCACTCGCTCGCTGCGTGGGCAGCCGCGTCAGAACATCCTTCAGATAGGCGTACGGATCATGTCCATTAAGCCGTGCTGACTGGATCAAACTCATGATCGCAGCCGCACGTTTGCCGCTGCGTAGTGACCCGGCGAACAGCCAGTTCGACCGCCCAAGTGCCCATGGCCGGATTTGATTTTCACACCAATTATTGTCTATGGGCACGGCGCCATCCTCGAGATATCGGATCAACGCGACCCAGCGTTTGAGGCTGTAATCCAGGGCTTTGGCGATGGCCGACCCTTCGGGCACGAGTTCGCGCTGGGCAATCATCCAGGCGTGTAGCGCCTCGATTATCGGAGTCGCCTTTTCCTGCCGTATTCGGTGCCGCATGTCCGGCTCTAGGTCTTTTACTTCACGCTCTATTTCGTAAAGTGCTGCGATGTAATGCAGCGCTTTTTCGGCGATTTGGCTCTTGTTGGTCGCGTGAAGGTCGAAGAACTTGCGGCGAGCATGGGTCATGCAGCCGATCTCTGTGACGCCCAGATCAAAGCTCGCCTTGTAACCGGCGAAGTCGTCGCAGACCAGCTTGCCGTTCCAGTTGTTCAGGAAGGTTCGGGCGTGTTCACCGGCGCGGCTCGGGCTGAAGTCGTAAACGACTGCCGCCAAGTCGGCGAACTGGCTGGTTGCGTAGGCCCAAACGTAGGCTCGGTGGGTCTTCTTGGCGCCCGGCGTCAGCATCTGTACCGGCGTTTCATCGGCGTGGATCACGCCATGCTCGAGCACTGCTTCGCGCAGCGCATCCACCAGTGGCTGTAGCTGCACGCCGCAGGCGCCAACCCATTGCGCCAAGGTCGAACGGGCGATTGCCAGACCGGCTCGGCCGAAAATTTTCTCTTGTCGATACAGCGGCAGATGGTCAGCAAACTTGGCCACCATAACGTGGGCCAGCAGGCCTGCCGTAGGGATGCCTTTGTCGATGACATGCGCCGGTACCGGCGCCTGGATCAGCGTCTCGCACTGCTCACAGGCCCATTTCCCACGGATATGGCGCTCGACGGTAAACACGCCGGGGGTGTAGTCGAGCTTTTCGCTGGCATCTTCACCGATACGCTTGAGGACGCAGCCGCATTGGCAATGGCTGTTGTCCGGTTCGTGGTGGATCAGCGTACGAGGAAACTGCGCTGGCAGCGGCGCACGCTTGGGTTGCTGGCGCACTTTGGCCGCAGTCGGCGTCGGTTGCAGTGCCTCAAGTTCAGCTTCGATAGCCGCGATGTCGGTGTCGATCAGGTCATCGAGCAAGCTGGCTTGAGCAGGACTTAGTTGCTCGCTGCGCTTGGCAAACTTGAAGCGCTTGAGCAGCGCGATCTCATGGGCCAGTTTCTCGTTGACTGTTTTGTGATGGTGGATTTGCTTGTCCATCGTCTCGACGCGCTGCATCAACTGCGCGGCCAGAGCGCGCAGTTGTTCAGGGTTCAGTTGGTCGAGATTCGGGATGGAAGTCATGCCGCCGATTTTGCCAGAGAGGGCTTTGGGCGGCGATAGACTGATGGGCCAATTGCGCTGGCAAGCTGGCCATGGCAGAACTTAAAGCACAGTGATGACGCCGCCGGCACCGACTCTTTGCCAAGGTAAACCGAGTATCAGGGCCTGAAGCTGTTCTGCATCCAACTCAAGTTCCGAACCATGTCGCACGCCTGGCCAGAAAAAGCGTCCTTGGTGCAACCGACGTGCTGCCAGCCAGATGCCGACGCCGTCATGCACCAGCACTTTCATCCGATTGGCGCGGCGGTTGGCGAAGAGATATGCACAGTGCGGCTTTGCCGCACCGAACACGGCCACTACCCGTGCAAGCGCGGTGTCGGTGCCCGCGCGCATGTCCATCGGCTCGGTGGCGAGCCAGATGGAATCGATGCGGATCATCAGATTAATCCCCGGACGAATCGGGCACATCCCTCGGGATCGTTGACGGGCCAGTTCACCACGAGGCTCCCATGCTCGCTTGGCACGTCGATTCTGATCGATGGCTCGGGACGATCATGAACGCAGGGTTCTAGTTTCAAAGGCATAAAAGCGGGCAGGTTTTTACTGTCCGCGTCGCGATAAAGCGGAATCCATTTACGCACGAGATTGGCATTGATCCCGTGGCTCAGCGCGACGCTTGCGATGGACGCACCAGCGTGCAGACATTCCTGAACGACTTGGGCTTTGAAAGGTTTGGGGTAAGAGTGTCGTTGACGCATGGCGATCCGCTTAATAAGGCTAAAAATGGTGTCCACTTAAATAGGTGTCCACCATCGCCCTAAGCGTTGGGATCAGAAAGGTGTGTTGGCCGGACGCT
>NZ_BCBJ01000162.1:0-2934 GCF_001320605.1 Pseudomonas sp. NBRC 111133
TTAGGGGGCATGCCGAGATAAGGCAAAAATTAGGACATTCGTTCTGTAACCTGCTGTATCTAAAGGATTAACTTTGAGAGGCGCTGCTCAGTAGTGGCGGCTAAATATTGATCAATTATCTATGCCGAGATAATTGCAGATAATTCCCGCCGTCCGTACCCAGCGCGAGTTCATAAGATTGGAGAAATGCCGAGTTAGAGGGCCTGCGAACAGCTTTGGTCGAGGCTTTGCGCTTCGACGCATAACGGCTGCTTAGTACTGGGGGCTCTCCCAGAAGCGACAAAGGCGGCCTCAACGAGACCGCCTCAAACCAAGTTTCATCACCGGTACACGCACCCGGGAGAGGAAGCTCTTGGGCAGGTTTCAATAATAACACCGATCAAAGCGTCACTGCCAAAGCCCTCTCGCACTGCCGAGTAGCCTTCAGATAGTGTTCATTCGCTCTCTCTCGAAGCTACGGTGCGGATGGTTCGAGACCATCATGCGCAAACTCGGGGCCAAGATGACATTATCAAATGGCCAATTATCCTGGAGGCAGTTATGGAAAGGCTCCGCGAAAAACTGGATTTGCCGAGAGGCCACTACTATCTGCACGTCGCCGTACTGGCGGGCCTGCCGGTGTCGTTGATCTCCGATTTGGCAAGCGAGTTGGAGCGATCGCCAGCGCAGATCGCGCAGTGGATCACTGCGTCCCCCGGCAGTGCCGTGATGTCTATACAGGCTGGTGAGGTGTTCTGTCGTCTTATCGAGATCCTCGATGCGCTATTGGAGCTGTACGATGGGGATCTAGGAGGTGCGCTCCACTGGCTAACGGCACCGAATGTCGTGCTGTCCAATGAGAGGCCGGTCGAGCTACTGGTAACCGGATTTGGTACGCGCGCGGTGCGGCAGGCTATTCGTGCGATTGAATATGGACTGCCAGTTTGATCCCTGCCGGGGGCGGCCTTCGCGCTAGAAACGCTGGGTCATGTACCTATTTCATTACCGCTGTTAGTGAGCGGCGTATGCCCGAGTAGCTTCAGGTGTGTGATGGCTTCGGCCAAGCGCTCCTGTAGGCTCTGCACTTGCTGCGCCTGGATCGCTGAGGTTTCGCTCAGTCGGAACACCTCCTCCTGCAATGTGCCGCAGCGCTGTTCCAGGGCTTCATTCGCGCGCTCAGCGCCGATTAACGCACTCTGGGCGTCCTCCAAGGACTGAGCCTTCTGCGCCAGTAACTGTTGCTGCGCATGCTGCTCTTTTTGCAACTGGCGCGCCTCGGCGAGCAGGCGCGCATTGTCGCGGTTCAGCTGGGTCAACTCGTCCTGTTTGACGATCAGGGTCTGTTGGGGCCATGCCGAGATAAGGGGAAAATTCACTCATTTGGTCTGTAAGCTGCTGTTTTTTTATCATGAAGCCCACATAGCAGCTCCGATCACATCAAGCCTATCTTGCCTCCTCCCTCGCTACGCCAATTCCTCAGATATTGGGTGCTTCCCAGCACGACTAGCTGCCATTTCGCATCGCGCGGTCTGCCGTCCGAGAATGGGTTTCCACGCAGTTTGGTATCTGAGTTGCTGCTCACCCTGGCCTGTTTGCTAATGAACACAAAGACCAACCAGGGAGTAGCGATGAAACACCGGTGGAATCAGGAGGCGATGCGAATGCCGCCCGCCGAATACTTCTGCTTAAGCGCCAGTTCAATTTCGGCAACATATTTCTCGGGGGCCGTGCTGCAGGGCTCACCCATCAGTTGATGCACAGCCTTCACCGTTTCAGCCCGGATCTTGTGGTTGCTGACGACTTGGATCGCCAGCTGTAGGTTCGCCGGCTTACGGAAATCGCCCAACAGCTCGAGTTGATCCTGCAACTCGCGCTCGATGATATCCAGGGTAGTCACCTGCTTGAGAGTGGCCTCCGCCAACTCCAGCTCCACTTGGCTCAATCGCGCTTTGGTGGGAATCGCGTCCAGTTGTCGGCGTAGGGACAACAGGGTTTCCTGATACAACTGCTGATCCAGTTGCAGCCATAGACCCAAGCCTTTGAGCTTGCCGAAGGAATGCGGATACCAGCTCCGCTCCTCATACGGCTTCCCCTTTTCGTCTTTCCCCTTCTTGATGAGCAGGTACTCCCAGGAAACCTCCAAAGCATTCCGCTTCCAACGATTGAGCAGGACACCACCCACTTCAGTGGGCAGGGTGGAGAGAATCAGACCGGCTTTATTCTGCAAATCCCTGAACTTGATGCTCGCAGCCCGAACCCGGCCTATGAGGCTCTCCCGCTGTTTGAGCATTGTTTCGACCTTATGCCGACGGATGTTCTGCCGCTCGGTGGCACTCAGCTTCTTGAGTTCCCCCCTGACCTGCTCGTCATCCAGGCCCAGGTGGTTCAGGGCGCAGCAATTCCCTATCAGCACCTTCGAGTCGTCGTGCCGCTCGACGACGAAGCCGTGCTGATGCATTTGAGAACAGCGCTTCCCGTTCTTCTGGTACTGACAGCTAGCCTCGGGCTGAATCAGCCGGTAGGGCCGAAGCGGGTTTCGGTACTGATCCTTCGCCAGGGTGCTGTCCGAGGCGATCTCGTAAAGGGACAACAGCTCGGCGAGCGTTCTAATTTCCACAATGCCATTCGAAGGGGTCATCAAGTCCTCCTGGTAGGTCAGTCGTGCACAGAGCTGTATATTAACCCAGTAATTGCACAGTGGAATCATTGTGCAGAACCTACCAGTCGCCCCTGCCTTTTCACCCCATCTGATGCGAAGAGGTCAGGATGTGCCAGTGTGAGTTCCTCGCCTGCTCAATCCACAAGGACGTGGCCCCGCGCCGGAGCTGCGTAAGCCTGGCTGGAGCTCGCGGATCAGCTCGCGCACTACACTCGGCCAGCGAGGCGAATAGATTGAACGCCAGGTTCTCTCTTAGGTATGGGTAGGTATGGGGGCGACGGAGTCGTTGAGGCTTC
>NZ_BCBJ01000163.1:0-2898 GCF_001320605.1 Pseudomonas sp. NBRC 111133
GTGGTCCGAAAAAGCCAAGCTCTCACGCAAGTCTTGGCCTTGCCCAGATCCCTGTAGGACCGGCTTTAGCCCCGAACACCGGCAAAGCCGGTGCCATCCTCCGCGTCGCTTGCTTCGCGGCCAAAGCCGAAACCCACAGGGATCGCGACACAAGGCCGCACTTACGGGCCCTTTTCCTATGCAAGCCAACAGCCCATGGCTATCATGCCTGCCTTATTCCAAGTCGAGACTGGCATGCTGAAGTTGTTGAATCTCCTCAAGGATGGCCGGTTCCATTCCGGTGAAGCCCTGGGGGCAGCCCTCGGGGTGAGTCGCAGTGCCGTTTGGAAGCAGCTGCAGCACCTGGAGGGTGAACTGAACCTCACCATTCACAAGGTTCGTGGGCGCGGCTATCAGCTGGCGGCACCGCTCGCCTTGCTCGAAGCGCAGGCAATCGCCGGTTATGCCAAAGGCGAGCAGTGGCCAGTGTTCATCCACGAATCTATTGATTCGACCAATGCGGAAGGTTTGCGGCTTGCCGGCCAAGGGCAGGCAGCTCCGTTTATCGTGCTGGCCGAGCGGCAGAGTGCCGGCCGCGGCCGGCGTGGCCGTCAGTGGATCAGCCCATTTGCCGAAAACCTCTATTACAGCCTTGTATTGCGAGTGGATGGCGGCATGCGTCAGCTCGAAGGTTTGAGCCTGGTGGTGGGATTGGCTGTAATGCGTACCCTGCAGGCGTTTGGCGTAAAAGAGGTAGGGCTCAAATGGCCCAACGATGTGCTGGTTCGCGGGCAGAAGATTACTGGCATTCTCCTGGAACTAGTGGGCGACCCCGCCGATGTCTGCCATGTGGTGCTGGGTATCGGTATCAATGTGAACATGCAGGCAAATGACCAGGTCGATCAGCAGTGGACCTCGATGCGGCGTGAGGTGGGGGCGACAATTGATCGCAATCACTTAGTGGCATCGCTCAGTCAGCAGCTGCAGCATGAATTGGCACGCCATCGTCGCTACGGATTTGCAGCATTCCTGGAAGAATGGGAGCAGGCGCACCTTTGGCAGGGGCGCAATGTTTCGCTGGTTGCTGGCAGCACGCATATTGATGGTGTGGTTCTCGGCGTCGACGGGCAGGGTGGCTTGCGCCTTGAGGTGGACGGAGTGGAAAAGAGCTTCAGTGGTGGTGAGCTCAGTTTGAGGTTGCGTGATGATTCTTGAGCTCGATTGCGGTAACAGCTTCATCAAGTGGCGGGTAATCCATGCCGCTGATGCAGTCATTGAAGGTGGCGGGATCGTCGATTCCGATCAGGCGTTGCTCGCTGAAGTGGCTGCGCTGGCTTCGGTGCGTCTTACAGGCTGTCGCATTGTCAGTGTGCGCAGCGAGGAAGAAACCGATGCCCTGTGTTCATTGATTGCCCGGGCGTTTACCGTTCAGGCGCGTGTTGCGCAACCGGCACGGGAGATGGCCGGCGTGCGCAATGGCTATGACGATTATCAGCGTCTGGGTATGGATCGTTGGCTGGCTGCGCTGGGTGCATTTCATTTGGCAAAGGGCGCGTGTCTGGTCATTGACTTGGGCACTGCCGCAAAAGCGGACTTCGTTGCGGCGGATGGTGAGCATCTGGGTGGTTACATCTGCCCGGGCATGCCTTTGATGCGTAGCCAGCTGCGCACCCATACCCGGCGTATCCGCTATGACGATGCCTCCGCCGAGCGTGCATTGACCAGTCTGTCGCCCGGGCGCTCCACCGTCGAAGCGGTCGAGCGCGGCTGTGTGTTGATGCTCCAGGGTTTTGCGCGTACCCAGCTTGATCAGGCGCGTGCGCTGTGGGGGGACACGTTCACGGTATTTCTCACTGGGGGTGATGCGCCACTGGTAAGGGAGGCTGTGCCCCTGGCGCGTGTTGTGCCAGACCTGGTTTTCGTTGGCCTGGCCATGGCCTGCCCATTGGATTGAGGTGCCTATGCGTTGGTTGTTTCTGCTGTTACTGGTGCTCAACGTCTTCTATTACGTGTGGCACCAGCAGGAAGCCCCGCTGAAGGTCAAGGAAGTCGCCCCGCTGTCACTGTACAAGGGGAATCAGCAAGAAATTCGCCTGCTGCGTGAAACAGGCGTGTCGGCGCCGCCCAAGCGTCGTGATGAATGCCTGGTAGTGGGCGGGGTAATGGGGCAGGGGCAGCTGGATGCGCTTCGTCAGCGCCTATTGAGCCTGGATATTGCGACGTTGCCAGTGGTGGGGCAGCTGCCGGGGGCAGATGGGCGCTGGCTCAAGGTCGCACCGGAAAGCGAGCGTTTGCTGGACCAAACGGTGCTCTCAGCTCTTTCCAATGATTTCAAAGACTTAAAACATAAAATTATTTTCTGCCAGGGTATTGCAACTGGCGAATAGCTTGATAGAATGGCGCCCGCTTCACAGGGAACACTACTCAGGTGGTAGAACTGGAAGCGGTGTCAAAGTAGCTAAGTTTCAGATTTGATTGAAAAAATTTGAAAAAACGCTTGACACTAGGGCGGCAAACAAATAGAATGCCGGCCACATCTGGAGGGATTCCCGAGCGGTCAAAGGGGACGGACTGTAAATCCGTTGCGAGAGCTTCGAAGGTTCGAATCCTTCTCCCTCCACCAGTTTTAGCGAGAGCCGCAAGCTCCGCGGGTATAGTTTAGTGGTAGAACCTCAGCCTTCCAAGCTGATGATGCGGGTTCGATTCCCGCTACCCGCTCCAAGTTTGCCGGATTTTGCGCAAAGTGTTTCGCTCTTGTAGCTCAGTTGGTAGAGCACACCCTTGGTAAGGGTGAGGTCAGCGGTTCAAATCCGCTCAAGAGCTCCATATAAACAAGGCAGATATGAAAATATCTGCCTTTGTTTTATCAGTGCAAGACTATTTCTTCTGCGGAGGATTGTATCGATGGCTAAGGAAAAG
>NZ_BCBJ01000164.1:0-1035 GCF_001320605.1 Pseudomonas sp. NBRC 111133
TTTGCATCGGTTTGGTAAGTCGGGATGACCCCCTAGCCGAAACAGTGCTCTACCCCCTACAGTGATACATGAGGCGCTACCTAAATAGCTTTCGAGGAGAACCAGCTATCTCCGAGCTTGATTAGCCTTTCACTCCGATCCACAGGTCATCCGCTAACTTTTCAACGGTAGTCGGTTCGGTCCTCCAGTCAGTGTTACCTAACCTTCAACCTGCCCATGGATAGATCGCCCGGTTTCGGGTCTATACCCAGCGACTAAACGCCCTATTAAGACTCGCTTTCGCTACGCCTCCCCTATTCGGTTAAGCTCGCCACTGAATATAAGTCGCTGACCCATTATACAAAAGGTACGCAGTCACCTAACAAAGTAGGCTCCCACTGCTTGTACGCATACGGTTTCAGGTTCTATTTCACTCCCCTCTCCGGGGTTCTTTTCGCCTTTCCCTCACGGTACTGGTTCACTATCGGTCAGTCAGTAGTATTTAGCCTTGGAGGATGGTCCCCCCATATTCAGACAAAGTTTCTCGTGCTCCGTCCTACTCGATTTCATTGATAAGAGATTTTCGTGTACGGGGCTATCACCCACTATGGCCGCACTTTCCAGAGCGTTCCACTAATCTCAAATCAACTTAAGGGCTGGTCCCCGTTCGCTCGCCACTACTAAGGGAATCTCGGTTGATTTCTTTTCCTCAGGGTACTTAGATGTTTCAGTTCCCCTGGTTCGCCTCTTGCACCTATGTATTCAGTACAAGATACTCAGCTTATGCTGAGTGGGTTCCCCCATTCAGAGATCTCTGGATCACAGTCTGTTTGCCGACTCCCCAAAGCTTATCGCAGGCTACCACGTCTTTCATCGCCTCTGACTGCCAAGGCATCCACCGTATGCGCTTCTTCACTTGACCATATAACCCCAAGCAATCTGGTTATACTGTGAAGACGACATTCGCCGAAAATTCGCATTTCGCTCATTGCTGAGCAGAACTCACAAATTTTACCTTAGCCTGATTTCCAGCAGTGAAACTGGTCATCAGTCTAT
>NZ_BCBJ01000166.1:0-2159 GCF_001320605.1 Pseudomonas sp. NBRC 111133
TTCCCTAACCGTCCACAAGTCTGATGAGCTTTTCCAGCTTCGAATACACCGGCGATTTTCGGAAAAGCCGACACGAGAACGTCCTCGCCGCGAGTTCAATTTACGCGCTAGGCAGGTCTATCTCGATCTGATAGAGCCGTTCTACCAAGACCGGCGCAGTTGTGGTGTGATTGAGACCATTTAGGCAAGAATCCTTGCTCTCAGGAGGGCCCTGATGACCAAACGATTTCGTACAGTTGTGCCAGACCGGTACTCGACCAATGAGATTATCGGCCTCTGGCCGATAGGTGCCTTTGCCAAATATTTATATTAACCATTATTAGGGTTACAGTAGCCCAGCTTAATTTTCCAGCAGCCTTTTTAGCAGAACCTACTGAGAAGGCCGCTATCGACCAATAGCGGTCATTCGCTGAGGACAGCAGTCGGCCAACAGCAGTCATTAGCCGCCGAAAAGCTAGGCCACCCTCCACGTCATTCAGCGCCGAGCTAGACTGAGCCCAGTATTCTGAATCGCTAATGGTGGTTCCCATGAAGCACTGGCTTCCCCTGCTGCTCACCCTGCCTCTGTCGCACACCCAAGCTGCGGGACCTGCCTTCAACTGCACTCAGGTCGAGGCCGGCAGCATCGAACAACAGATCTGCCAGAGCGAGCCGCTCTCGGCACTGGACCGGAAAATGGCCGAGGTCTACACAGCCGCTCAGCAGAAGGCCGGCAATGAACATCCGCCGGTGCTCAAGACCGAGCAGCGGGGCTGGATCAAAGGCCGCAACGATTGCTGGAAAAGCGCGGACCAGCCCGCCTGCATCGCCGACAGCTACCGCCTGCGTATCGCCGAACTGCAGGCGCGCTACGGGCTGGTCGAGGCCACCGGCCCGGTGTTCTACCAGTGTGACGGCAACCCGGCCAAGGAGGTGGTTGCCAGCTTCTTCCGCACCGAGCCGCCCACGGCCATCGTCGAGTTCGGTGACCGCAGTTCGCTGATGTACCTAGAACAGACCGCAAGCGGCGCGCGCTACCAGGGACAAAATGAGAGTTTATGGGAGCACCATGGCGAGGCCATCGTGGTGTGGGGGTATCAGGGGCCGGAAATGCACTGCACAGCGCGTTGAAAGCCGCCGCTATGACCCATTGCAGAAATTCTCCAGGGGTAGCTATCGGCCAATATCGAACTTCGATGTGGTCCGCCACGAAGTCATCATCCAGAACACAAGCGCGCCCTGCTTCGTTAAAGCTGCATTACGGCGAGCGCCCTGCGCAGAGGCTCGTCGGATATTTGGATAGGACCGTGAAATGGCACGTCCATATCCAATACCAGATACACGGAAGCCGCGATAAGCATTGAAGAAACGACGAACATTCCTATCACCATTGAATTACGTGGCGCTCGGTATCCAAAACTGGCGAAAATGAGCGTCAACCAAGTAACAAGCATCCCAATGAGTGGGCCGGGAATTGCCCCCTCTGACTGCTCGACGATCCTCCAACGTTGCTCGATAAGCGAATGATATTGCTGACGAATATCCTGAAGCATAGTTTCATGGTAGCGGTCTTGCGGCTTTATGGCAGCCAAAGACTTTCCTATGTCATCCAAGTATTTAGCTGCCTCGCTGTTACGATGTTGCAGCGCCTCGTCCCCCCGGTACGGGGTCTCAATAGCGTGCTCAAGATAGGTGACCAGTCGGTTGCGGGTGTCTTGTGCCGAATCGCCATAGCCCCGCAGAGTCCGATCAAATATGATCATGCTGGTTGCATACCCATGAAAGTTCGCGTCAATCGACTCGAAGGTATTTTTGGCAGAGTTGATCATCAATCCAAAGACCAACGATGTCATAACCACAAAAATGTTAGCTACCAGGCGAATTACTGTATTTGTGTCTTCATCTCTATGGTGGGATGCCAGCTTTGGGTACCACTGCATCATGAGAAGCGAGGCGGCAACCAAGCACCCAAAAATGGCCACTGCGATCCAGAGAGAATTCATGCATCAAGGCCTCGATTAATCTGACTCAAGTCTTAAAAGATAGACCGTGACCGACCGCTTTGGGTCGATAGGTGCCTGTCACCAGTGTTTATATTGAACATCCTTAGGGATTCTCCGATCAAGTCAGCACAGGCCATCTGACCTGTGCTGAAATAGCCCTCCGTCCAACTGCCCTCT
>NZ_BCBJ01000167.1:0-2042 GCF_001320605.1 Pseudomonas sp. NBRC 111133
AATTTCACTACGCGCTGACCACCATCGCGCGCATGCCGGT
Source organism: Pseudomonas sp. NBRC 111133 (assembly GCF_001320605.1). Classification (NCBI taxonomy): domain Bacteria; kingdom Pseudomonadati; phylum Pseudomonadota; class Gammaproteobacteria; order Pseudomonadales; family Pseudomonadaceae; genus Pseudomonas; species Pseudomonas sp. NBRC 111133. Next base: position 41 of record NZ_BCBJ01000167.1, read on the forward strand.
GCTGGCGGGTTTGCTCGATAGCCTGTGGATGCGCACCGGCCCACTGATCGCCCGTGCCTATGGCAACTTCAACGAGCGCATGGCCATCGACCATCACTGGGAAGTGCTCGACGCACTCAAGCGCCGCGATGGCGCGGCGGCACGGGCGGCCATCTGCCGTGACATTCTCGATGGCAACGAGAAGATGCTCGAGTACATCGAGATGGCGCAGGCGGACTGATTGGCAGTCAATTCGACTGTTGACGAAACATAGATGACCAGTTAGTTTATTAAAACTTTCTCATCACTGGATGTCTCTGTCATGGCTCGCCCGGTCAACCTCGAAGTCAGATCCCGTTTGCTGTCGATTGGCCGCCAGGTGGTTCACAACCGTGGCTTCAACGGCTGCGGCGTCCAGGACATCACCGCCGCTGCCGAGATTCCCAAGGGCTCTTTCTACAACTACTTCGCCAGCAAGGAAGACTTCGCGGCAGAGATCCTCGAGGAATACTGGACCTCGATCGAAACCCGCCACGGGCCGATCTTCTACGACGCCCGGGTCAAGCCGCTGGAGCGCATCGGCCAGTTCTTCCAGGCCCTGGTGCTCGAGCACGGCGAGCATGAATACAGCCTGGGTTGCCTGATTGGCAACCTGTCCCTGGAAATGTCCAATGGCAGCGAACAAACCCGCAAGCGTCTGGCCGATGTGCTGGCGCGCTGGGAAGGTTTGCTCGCGAGCTGCCTGCGTGAAGCGCAGCAGCGCCGCGAACTCTCTGAAACTCACGACGCCGAAGCGCTGGCCAGTGTCATCGTCGAAGGCTGGGAAGGTGCGGTCATGCGCGGCAAGGTCCTGCGCGACGGTGCACCTCTGCAGCGTTTCGTATCGATGGTCTTGCCTCGGCTATTGGAGTGAGTTTTTTTTCCTCATTAATAAGACGACTGGTCATTTATATAAAGCAACATTCACGTCTCATCCACGCAAGCACCCAAGAGGTAAATCGTCATGAGCCATCTGTACGCCGACCCCGCCGAACCCGCACTGCCTGCCACTGGTTTCAAGCTCGACCTGAGCAAAGCCGCCCTGGTGGTCATCGACCCACAGAACGACTTCCTCAGCCCTGCCGGCGCCAGTTGGGCGGTGTTCGGTGAGAGCATCGTCGAGAACAACACCGTCGAAAACCTGGAAAAACTGTTCAAGGCCTTCAAGGCTCACGACCTGCCCGTGGCCGTGTCGCCACACTATTACTACCCGCACGACCACGACTGGCATTTTGGCGGTCCGCTGGAAAAGGTCATGCACAGCATCTGCATGTTCGATCGCAAGGGACCGAACACCCTGGAAAACTTCGAAGGCTCCGGCGCCGATTTCCTCGAGATCTACAAGCCGTACATTCTCGACGGCGAGACCATCATCGCCTCGCCGCACAAGGTCTACGGCCCGGAAACCAACGACCTGGCGCTGCAATTGCGCAAGAAAGGCGTGTCGCAGATCATCCTCGCCGGCATGGCGGCCAACCTTTGCGTGGAATCACACCTGCGCGAACTGCTCGAACAGGGCTTTGAAATAGTCGTGGTACGCGACGCCACCGCCGGCCCGCGCCTGCCGGATGGCGACGGCTACCTGGCGGCCATCATCAATTACCGCTTCCTCGCCCACGGGCTGTGGACCACCGAAGAGACTATCGCGCAACTGCAACCGGCTTGATCGTGCCCGAGCGGCCGGGCATCGCGCCCCCCCGCTCTTTCTCGAGAACCCCCGATGAAAATCCCCGCCCGTTATGAGCATTTCGTTTTCGGCGTCGTTCAATCCGGCCTGACCTGCGCGGTCGCGGCCGCCATCGCCACCACACCCCATGCGCTCGACCTGGCCTTTGCCGGCCGCTGGTTGAACGCGTGGGCGCTGTCGTGGGTATCGATGTTGCCGGTGGTGGTGCTGGCGGCGCCGATGATTCGGCGCGTGGTGAGGCGGATGACGGTGGGCTGAATGACTTGGCTATGACTCACCCAACACACCGCCATCGCG